>JAUTXM010000347.1 GCA_030838025.1 Acidimicrobiaceae bacterium | reverse complement strand
ATCGCGGGGCACGAAGTGGCCCACGCCGGTGAGGACGACAAGATGCGGTTGCCGGCAGCTCGCCAGGGCCGCCTCAGCCACCGAGGCCGGGGCTTGATCGTCCTCGGCCCCCCAGACCAGTTCGATCGGCCCGGGGAAGGCCGATAGGGGTGCCTCGTAGCTCTCGTTGACCGCCCGCACCAGGACGCCCCGCATGACGCCGGTGGCCCGGCGGTAATCGTCCGAGCCGTGCTTCTGGCGGAGCTGCTCGACCCGGCCCTCGCCGAGGAGGCCGACCCGGCGCAGCGCCTTGGCCAGGCGCAGGCTGGCCGGCGAGGCACGCCGGCGACCGGTCGAGGGCGTGCGAATCAGCGGCACGCCGGTGAGCACTTGCGCCGCCACACGGTCCGGATGGGCCGCCGCCAGATGCGTGGCCACCCGGCCACCGAAGGAGTGGCCGACCACGACCACCTGCGGCGCCATGTCGGCGAGGACGGGCGCGATGTGCTCGGCGTATTGGGCGGTCGACCATTGTTCTGGGGGCAGCGGCGCCGCCCCAAACCCCGGAAGGTCGAGTGCGATGGCGTCGAAGGGCCGCAGCAGGTCGTCGAAATCTCGGTGCGTCCGCTCCCATCCGGGCAAGGCCAACACCCACGGGCGGTCGGTCCCGTAGCGGGCGCCGAACAGCCGCCCACCAACGAACGTCTTCAGCACCGCGGAGAGCCTGGCAAGGGACCGGAAACCTTTGGCATGGTCGGAGAGGACACGGTACTCGCACCACCGCAGCGGCCCGCGGCCACACCCGCGGGGCCGTTGCCCATCACGTTTTGCCATCTCACCTGAAGAACCCTTGACGGCGGCTCCCGCAGGGAGCACACTGCGTGCCAGCCCGTACGAAGGAGCCGAACCGACAAGGACCAGGACGGCAGCCACGCCGTCCACCAGCGTCGACCGGTTCTCGAAGCGGGTCAAGGAATCGTCGGACGGCGAGCGGAGCCGGGTGGCTTCCGCTTTGCGTGTTCCACGGGCGTCCGCGAGGCACCCGGGGAGCCGCCGGCTGGCGACAAACCTGACGGCATGGTCCCAAGGAGTCCGGAGGAGCGAGAGCCCCGAAAGCTACTTGGGGCCAGCCGGTTGGGGATATGGATCGGGGCGGGAGCGGAGCTTCGCCGGCGGGGGGGCCGGCGGGGCCACCCGATCGCTCATCCTCGTTCGAGCATCCACCAGCCCGTCACACCCCGTTCGTATCTTCATCGGGGTGGACACGGAGTCATCGGGGTCGGCGAGGTGTGCGTCAGCGTCGCTGCTGGCCGACCTCACTGCGACCCAGCGCCGGGCGGTCGAGACTGACGCCCCACAGCTGTGCATCCTGGCCGGTGCCGGGTCGGGCAAGACCAGGGTGTTGACTCGTCGCATCGCCTACCGGATGGCCAGGGGGACCGTCGACCCCACCCACGTGTTGGCGCTCACGTTCACGCGGCGGGCCGCGGGCGAGTTGGGCGCTCGGCTTCGGGCGCTGGGCGTTCGCGAGCGGCTCACAGCCGGGACCTTTCATGGCGTCGCCTATGCCCAGCTGCGCCAGTACTGGGCCGACCGGGGCGAGCCACCTCCCCAACTGCTGGACCGCAAGACCCGTCTCTTGGCCCGGCTGGTCGCCGGCCGTCCCGACCTGTCGGGCGCCGCGTTGTCGGAGCTGACGGCCGAGATCGAGTGGGCCAGCGCCCGGCTGGTTTCGCCCGAGGCCTACCCGGCCGCGGCCGAGGCCGCCGGTCGACGCCCTCCCGTCGCCGCCGAGACGATGGCGGCGTTGATCGCCCGGTACCAGACCGAGAAGACGCTGCGGCGGCTGGCCGACTTCGACGACCTCCTGGCCCGCTGCGCCCAGGCCTTGGAGCACGATCCCGCCTTCGCCGCGGTCCAACGCTGGCGATGGCGGCACCTGTTCGTCGACGAGTTCCAGGATGTCAACCCGTTGCAGGACCGGCTCCTGGGCGCCTGGCTGGGCGCCCAGCCCGATGTGTGCGTGGTCGGCGACCCCAACCAGGCGGTGTACGGCTGGAATGGTGCCGATTCGTCGCTCCTGGCCCGGCTGCCCGATCGTTGGCCGGGCACCGAGGTCATCCGGTTGGACGACAACCATCGATGCACGCCGCAGGTCGTGGCCGCCGCTGCCCGGGTCCTCGGTCCGTCGGGTTCGGATCTGCGGTCATCTCGTCGTGATGGGCCGGCCACCGTGGTGCGGGCCTATGCCGACGATGCCGCCGAGGCCCACGGGATCGTCGCCGAGTCGCGCCAGCGCCACGCCTCGGGGCTTCCGTGGTCCGAGATGGCGATCCTGGTTCGGACCAATGCCCAGGTGGCCGTATTCGAGATGGCGTTTCGGACCGCTCAGCTGCCCTACCGCCTGGCCGGGGCCCGCCCGCTGCTCGATGATCCCGATATTCAGACCCTCCTCACCGAGGTGTCGGGGCGGAGGGGCGAACGGTTCGCGCTGGTGGCGTCGGACCTGGCCCGCACGTCCGACGACCGCGGCGATGGTGCTTCAGTCGTCGAGGCGGCGATGAGGACCGCCGCCCGGACCCTGGCCGCCCTGGCGTCGGACTTCGAACGGATGGAGAGCCGCCCGACGGTCGACGGCTTCGTGAGCTGGTTGGGACCGGCGACAAGTCACGATCGAGCCGACAGCGGGCCGGCGGGTGTCACGATCTCGACGTTTCACCGGGCCAAGGGCCTCGAGTGGCAGGCCGTGTGGGTCGCCGGTGTCGAGGATGGCCTGGTCCCGATCAGCCATGCCCGAACCCGCGCCGCGGAGATGGAGGAACGCCGGCTTCTCTACGTCGCCCTGACCCGGGCCGGTGACGAGTTGCACTGCTCATGGGCCCGCGAGCGAATGTTCGGGGATCGGCGAGTTCCGCGCAATCCTTCGGCCTGGCTTGACGCCATCACAGGCCCCGGTGGGGCCGGAGGCAGTGGTCCTACGGTCGTGGGGGAGGGCGAGTGGCGGACCCGGATGGCGGCGCAGCGAACCCGGCTGGCCGGTTGCCACCGCCCCGAGTCCAGCTTGCGTGACGCCCAGCTGGCGGCCGCCGACCCAGCCGTCGTCGAGGCGCTGCGGGCGTGGCGGGCGGCAGCCGCCCGGGTCGCCGGCGTTCCGGCCCACGTGGTGCTCCACGACGCCACCCTGGCCGCGGTCGCGGCCCGGCGTCCTGCGACGTCCGAGGAGCTCCTCGGCGTCCCCGGCCTCGGTGCCGTGAAAGTCTCGAGGTATGGCGCCGTACTGCTCGATCTGGTGGCCGCCCACCGGGCCAGCGCGTGACGGCGTCGCACAACCCGGTACGGCCCTAACATGACTTGATGCGCTTCGAGGTGGTCCAGCACCTGCACGCGCCGATCGATGAGGTGGAGAAGGCGCTGGTCGATCCGCGATTCCTCGAGACGCTGGGCGGCCTGCCGAAGCTCGGTCGGCCCGAGCTCATCGAGCAGCGCGACGACGGCGACGGGATTTTCCAGCGGGTGCGGTACGACTTCGAGGGTGCGCTTTCGCCTGGGGTCAGGGCGTTCATCGACCCCGCCAAGCTGTCGTGGGTCGAGGAGTCGACCCAGGACCGCAAGACGCACACCACCACCATCGCCATCGTTCCCGACTACTACACGTCGATCTTCGAGTGTTCGGGGCTTATCGGGCTCACGACCGACCGGGTGAGCGGCGCCACCGTCCGCACCGCGATCGGTGATGTCATCGTGCGGGTGCCATTGGTCGGGAGCCGGGCCGAGGCCGCCATCATCTCGGGATTGCACGACCACGCCGCTCTGGAGGCGGACGCGCTTGACGACTGGGTGGCCGCAGAACAAGAGCGCCGCAGCACTGGCTGAGTGCGCCTCGGGCTCGCCTGAGACTCGCCTGAGACTCGCCAGGGCATTGCTTCTCCGGGGTTTAGGACCTAGCCTGGCGCCATGTCCGTATGGTTCTCCGTCGAGGTCCTCGACGGCGCATCCTCCGCCGCTTTGTGGTCTGAAGCGTATGGAGATGCGTTGGTCGAAGCGGCCCTCCTGACCGGGGCCACCGAATGGAATTGGCACCGGCACTCCTGGGGTGTGGTGCTCGAGCTGGAGTTCGCCGAGGAAGACGCCTGGGACCGGTTCCGGCAACTGACCTCGGTTCAGGCCGCGCTCGACGCCGTACCCGACCCGCTCAGCGGCCTGGTCGTCTACCGCGGACGCGGTGGCAGCGCCGGCAGCTGGGCGCCTCGGCCCCGGCGGCCGCTGATCGGCTGCGGTTCGGCCGCACTCCCCCTGCCGTGGGCGCTGTGGGACACCGAAGCGATCGAGCTGTTCGGTCCCGTCGAGCGCCGCCTGGCCGCCGCCATCAGCGCCTCGCTGCGCTGATTCTCCGGTAGGTCATCGCCGATCAGTCGCCGTTGACGACGTCTATCAATAGTGGCGCGTGGTCGGAGGGAAGCTTTCCCTTGCGGGCGTTGCGGTCCACAATGGCCCAGGTCAAGGCATCGGCCAGTGGCCTGGAGACCAGGATGAGATCGATCCGCATGCCGCGATGCTCGTGGAAATCGCCCGCCCGGTAGTCCCAGTAGGTATACAGGCGGTCTTCCTGGTAGCGGCGGCGGAAGGCGTCCTCCAGGCCCCACGCCTCCAACCGGGCCAAGGCGTCTCGCTCGTCGGCACTGACGTGGGTGCTGCCCACGAACGCCGCGGGATCCCACACGTCGCGGTCCTCGGGCGCCACGTTGAAGTCGCCGCACACCGCTACCGGCCTGCTGGGATCGGCGACGCGGTCCAAGTGGTGGCGCAACCGATTGAACCACGACAGCTTGTATTGGAAGTGGGGTGCGTCGAGCGCCCGGCCGTTGGGCACGTACACACTCGACACGACCACGCCGCCACAGGTCGCCGTCAGGAGCCGCGCGTCTTCGTCGGCGTCGACACCCTCGGCGAACCCTTCGACCACATGGTCGAGCCCCACTCGCGACAGGATCGCAACGCCGTTCCACTGGCCGCGGCCGTGATGGGCCGACTCATAGCCCAAGGCGGAGAAGGCCATGTGGGGAAAGGCTGCGTCGGAGAGCTTGGTCTCCTGCAGGCAGCAAATGTCCGGACTGGCGTAGGTGAGCCACTCCTCGACGCGGCCCATCCGGACCTTCAGCGAGTTGACGTTCCAGGTGGCGATGCGCATGGTATTGCCATCTTGCCTGACCAACTCGGCTGAACCATGCGACGCGGTCGCCGCAACCGCGCCGTCAGGCCCGGGAGCCCTCCGACACCTCGTCCATGACCAGGGACCGGACGAAGGCCGCGGGGCCGGCCACGATGGCGGAATCGCCCGCTTCGAGTCGCCCGACGAGCTCCGATGGCGCCATCGCGACACTGTCGCCTCGGCGGAACGCCACCATTCGTGCCCCACCCGATCGCCAGCGCTGCACCTCCTCGTGCGTGACCGGCGTCGTCACGTGGAGCCGCAGACCCAGAAACTCGGCGCCGCCCACTTGGAACTGCCGCATGGCCTGCTCGTCGATCGCGGCGTCGACAAATGCCCGCGCCGCCACTCGTACCGCCGACGAGGAGGCGTCGATCCCGAACACCGACGTGGCGCTCTCCGCGATCTCCTCGTCGAAGATCCTCGCCACGGTGCGGATTCCTGGCCGGAGCACTTGGGCGTTGAGACAGGCCTCGACATTGGAGAGGTCGTTGTCGGTCAAGGCGATCAGGCACGCCGCCTCGGCGATGTTCACTCGCTCCAGATTGTCCGCCAGGCGTACGTCGCCGCTGATCACCGGCGTGTGCGCCTGTACGACGTTGATGAACTGCTCGTCGGGCCGAAGTTCCAGTACCGCGGTCGGAATCCCGAGCCGCCAGAGGAGTCCCTCGACGCGGTAGCCGACGGTTCCGAGCCCGCCCAGCACCACGTGGCCCCGTAGCCGGCTGGCGCGCCGACCCATTCGTTGTTCCAGCCGCTCGGCGGTGGCAATGGAGGCCAAATAGGAGAACAGCACCCCGAGGAGCGCACCGCCGACGACGACCGGTATCACCGAGAAGATCTTGAGCGCCGTCGATTGCGTCGCGACGTCGCTGCTGGGCGAACCCGACGCTGCCGCCGTGAGCGTCCAGTAGAACGCCACGACCGAGTTGTGGTGGAGTCCGAGGGTCACGAAGAGCATGCTGGCCACCATCACCGCAGTGAGCAGGAGTGCGATGCGGGGCAGAAGGGTGATGTTGCGGACCCGGCGAGGCGGGCTCGCCGGGGCTCGGTGCGGGCGGCGGCGCCGCCGCCACTGGCGCTGCCGCGGCCCGACATTGAACAGTTCGCTGTTGCGGACCGCCAGGCGCAACACGTCGTCCTGGCGCCCCCCGATGACCACTTCGTCGCCCGCCACGAATGTCCGATCGGCACCGTTGAGACCCACCCACCCCGGAGCGTCGGCCGGGCGTTGGGCGACGATGGCGCAGCCGAACTCACGCTCGATGGCTTCGAGGGGCGTGCCGATGAGTGGCGAGTGGTCCCGGACGACCACCCGCAGGAAGGGGATCTCGCCGTTGGCGAAGCGCATCGTCAACGCGGGCTCGTCGCCGAGCGCCGAAGCAACGAACTGCGACGCTGCCAGGGCGGACATGCTGTACGCCCGCCGAACGTTGATGCCCTGTCCGGGGACAGCCGCCAGCCGCTCGAGCTGGTCGGCCAGCAAGCCGTCGAACAGCCGGATCACGACCGGGACGTCAGGCGCCACCCGGTGGGCCATGACCGTCGTCTGGACGTTTTCGAGGTCTTCCTCGGCGAGGGCCAGGAGGCATCGCGCCCGTGGGAGTTCGACCTGGCGAAACGCCGCCTCGCGGCCGTCGGTGGCGTGGACCACCGACGCCAGCCCGGCCAGGAGTTGCTCCGTCGGCGGGTCCGGGGTGGTCGCGATCACCACGACCGCGCCACCGGCGCCAACCAGCCCCTCGACGACGGGCACCGTGAGGCGGGTCAGCCCCGCGATCACATAGAACGCCTCGCCCATTTCCATGGTCACCCCTTAAATGAGTGCCGGATCGGTGGCCTGATACTCGCCATCTGCACCGGCGAGGGCAAGCGAGTTCGGCCGTGGCGCGCTAGGGCGAGGACGGACTGGTGGGGTCGGGATCCGGCGCAGTTCCAGGCACCGCCGCCGGGGCCTGCGACCTGCTGCGCCGGCGAGGAGCCCGGGCGACCGGTTCGGGGGGTTCGGGGGGTTCCGGGCGCGTGGCTGTGCCCGAGGCCGGCTCGTGGCTCGGCGAGGATTGGGGGTCGGCCGCGGCGATCGACGCAGGCGGGAGCGCAGGGGCAGGCGGGAGCGCAGGCGCAGGCGGAGGCCGGCCGCTGGCACCGCGGGCTCGCTTGGCCGGGATCGCGGCACCGTCTGCATTCGCCGGGTTGTCCGGGGTCGCGTCGGCGGGCGGGGTTCGTGGTGCACGGGCGGGGGCCCGGCGCCTGGGGGCCTGGGGGACCAAAGAGGCGACGTCGGATTCGGGCGGGCCGTTCCTCGGATCGGGCGCCGGCCGTTCACCGCCGCGACTGCCCTGGTCCACCGGTTCGGCGGACGTGGCGGCCGGGTCTGCGACCTCGGGCGTCGCCACCTCCGCCGCCGGGGCC
>JAUTXM010000246.1 GCA_030838025.1 Acidimicrobiaceae bacterium | reverse complement strand
GTGGCGTGCAACGTCTTCCACTGCGCAGGAGCCACCCACACCCAAGTCGGCAAATTGGTGTACTGCCACGCCGTCGACGATGTCGACGGAGGCGACATCTGCACGACCGGCGCCCCCGGTGTCAACTGGTTCTGCGCCTCCACAGCCAACTGCTGGGGCGACACCGGCGCCGGCGCCGGCTGACCCGCCGGCACGAACACCGACACCGGCACCTGGCCGGGACACGACTTCAAAAACCAGGTCCCCTGGGTACCCGGAGGAATGAACGTGCCACCCCCATCGGGCCCTGTCCCGGTATAGCCACCGAAGGTCCCGGAAAACGTATTGTTGTTATTCCCCATATAGGTCCATTGACACGGCGAAGACCCCCCGCCGCTCTTTCCAGTGCCGCCCGTCAGCACATTGCCCCCCGGCGAGTTGTTGTCGTTACCCGCAGTCACTCCGACAGAACCATCGCCATGCTTCTGACCGCCGCCCGTTGGCTGTTCACCCAAGTCAGCCCATGCCCGTACTGGCCGCAGTGTTACCAGCGCCATCGCCAAAAGAAACGTTGCTATCGCTAACGTCCGGTATTGGCGGCCGGTCAGCATGTCGGGCTCCGCTCTCCGCTGTCCGTCTCCATCCAGCGGCCACTCACTAGCGTCATTTGCAGATTGATTAGAGATCTCCTGTAGGGCGCCGGGGTCACGGTCTCACCCGTAGCGTCACTCACGACAGATATCCCGTCGGTACCACACGCCAACACAACGACAACCGTCCCTGTGCTGTTGCGCTCGGCAACCCGACCGTTGGTGAGAGAATAGGTGCCGACATCATGACGTCGTTGAAGGGCCAGGACCGTGAGTGAGTTCCTGTCCATTCCCAACTGTTTTCCCGCATCAACTTGCGAAATACGCGGATCGTTGGGGTTGACGGGGCTCGATGAGGCCACGACAAAGTACGTGTTGTCGGAGTTGATGGCCGCGGCGATGATGGCGGCGTCTCCTGTCAGCACCGTCGTCGTGGTCGTGGACTGGCCGACCACCTGTTCCACTTTCGTTGTAGATCCGGGCGCGGATGCAGTCAGGGGAGGGAGTGTCTGGGCCTTCGAGGATCCGCACGCCACAAGGAGCGCTGCCGCTGCAACAACCAGAAGGATGTGATGTGGTCGGTGGGGTATGTGGGTGGTGGTCAAGTCGTTACCTCCCGGGGTGGAGCGAGGGGAACGGGGCAGTGGAAGTTCAGCATCTGACATTGGGGCGGTACCGCGGGTTCTCGGCCCGGAACTGCTCGCGGATGCCCGCCGACGCGGCATGGACGGGGATCCGAAGGCCGGGGATGATGAGGGTGGCGTAGCCGTCCACCTTGACGCAAACAATGTCGGCGTCTCCGGTCACTTGGACTTGGCGGTCGGTGAGGCTGCCGCCGGCCTGGTCGAGGTAGTTGTTGACCGTTGCGGTGGGGTCGGCAGTGCCCGTCCGCGCCGCCCGGGCCCCCTCCTGGGCGGCCGCGGTGGCGATGTCTTCGGCGTGGAAATAGATGCCGAAGGCGATGGGGAGGAAAAAGAAGACGAGCAGGCCGACAACGATGAGGGCGGCCTCGATCTCGGCCTGGCCGCTCTCATCGTGTCGTCGCCCGCTTCGATGCAGCATCGTGCGGCTTAGAGCTTGATCTTGGGGAGGTAGCCGTTCACTGCGGCGACGACCGCCGCGATGATGGCGAGGGCGACGCCGATCACTCCGACGACGAGGAGGAGGTAGGAGAACTCCGACTGCCCGGCTTCGTCACCGTGCAGATGGGAGTGGGATTTGATGTAGCTGGTGAGGGCGGTGAGGACAAGCAGCATTTTTTCGGATCATCTCCTATGCAGGGTTGGGTTGTTTTGGGTACTTCTGGTATTCGATTTGTTGGTATCCGGCGGGTGGGAGGTGGTCAGGCTCGAAGTCCGTGTTGCAGCCTGGTTATGAGGACGAACATGACGGCGAACATGACGGCGTATAACTGGATGGCGATGGGGGCGGCGGCCAGTTCGGTCCCTCTGCCGGCGACGGCCTCGGCGGCGGTGATCTGGCGTTGACGCAGGGCCCGGGCCTTGGCCACCAGGGTGTCTCGGGCGGTGGCGCCCTGGGTGCGGGCCAAGGCGATGCTCCCGCCCAGCTCCACCAGTTCGGTGATGTTGAACTCGATGCCGAGCTGCTCGAGAGCCTCCCAGTCCTGGTCGCCGGAGTCGCGGGCCAAGGTGACGCGGTCGCGCATGACCTCAAACGCCCACCCGCCGCCCATGTCCAGCGACCGTTTCAGGGCGTCTTTGATGCCGGTGCCGGCGGCCAGTTGGATGGCCAGGAAGTCGAGCAGCGCACCTAGGGCGTGAATGAAGTTGGCCCGGCGGTTGGCGGCACGCTGGCGTGTGGCCATGACCGGCAGCCGGGAACAGGTGGCCGCCACAGCCACGACGATGGCGACCGACGCCGGGGTGGGCAGGCCGATGCCGGCGGCGGCCAGCATGGCGGCAAACACCGCACCCAGGAGCGCCCCCACAATGCCGAACACCACGCATCGCCCGACGACACCGGCCAGGGTCACACCGGCCAAGGGAAGGTCGTCCTCGAGGCGGTGGTAGTTGCGGCCGAGGCCGGTCATGGCGGCCACCACCCGCTCGCCGAGGCGCTGGTCGAACGCCACCGGTGCCGTCGCCGTGTCGGGGGCCAGTGCGGCGTCGAGGCGGGCGGTTACCGCCGCCAGGTCGGGGCGCGCCGGGCGCAGGCCCCACACCGCCAAGACGGCGGCCAGGGCGATGGAACCGCCCAGCACGAATGCGGCCACGGCGCTCATACCGAGACCTCCGTTCGGACCAAGATGGTGTCGGGCTGCGTGGTGCGGCGCATCCGCCCCAGCCACAGGTACGACACGGCGAACAGTGCCGCGGTGGCGGCCAGGACTATCTGGCCGAGGGCAGAACGGAACGGCGCCAGCAGCGCCGGCGAGACGACGCGGGCCAACACGAAGCCGGCCACGAAGAACCCGGTGATGACCCGGGCCCGCACGTCGAGACCGGAGCGGGCGGCGTCGACTCGGCGCCACATGTCGGCGTTGGCGGCCGCCATGGCGGCCAGTTCGACGAGCACTCCCGACGCCGCCGCGCCACTAGCTTTGGCTACCTTCAGCGCGGCGGCCACCATCTCGCCGTCGGAGTCGCCGAGCCGTTCCGCGAAGAGGTGGACGGCGTCGTCGAAGGTCATTCGCTCCAGGTCGTCGTTGAATTGGCGCACCTCGGCGGCGATGAGCCGGGGAGCGGTTTTGACGGTGGCCCGTACCGCAGTGACGGGCTCGGTACCGGATATGACGTCGGCCACCTGCCGGGTCCAGGCGGTGATGGCGTCTTTGCGGGCCAGGACAAGGTGGCGGGCCCGGGAGGTGGCGACCAACCCGGGCACCCACCACCCCAGAGCGGCACCCAGCACCAGCATCACGGGGATGGCCGTGAACACCAATGCACTGGCGCCGCACACCAAGGCGACCAGCACACGGCCCGGCGGGATCTTGGCGGTGGCCCCTGGAGCCGGGCGGGGCAGGCCGACCCCCGCCACGACGGCAACCAGGCCGAGCAGGGCGGCGGCGGCGCACACGCCAAGCAGGAACGCGCTCATCGCCGCCACGCCCCTTCCTTGCGCAGTAGCAACGCCGGGTCGAATCCGGCTGCCTCCAGGCTTTCCAGGCGGTTCGGACGCGTGCCGGTGGGCCGGGCCCGGCCGTCGGCGCCGGCGTCGAAGATGGGGCTCATCGCCGCCCGGATATGGCTGCCGTCGCGCGTCGGTATCACCTCGTAGATGGTCGACACGGTGCGGTAGAACCGGCCGGACCGGAGATCCTCGACCTTGCGCAACATGACCACGAAATCGAACGCCGTGGCTATGAGCTGTTCGGCGGCACCAGAGTCAAGTCGCTCGGGGGCGGAGCCGGCCAGGGAACACAGGCGCAGCACCACCGCCTCGGGGAAACCCCATTTGGCGTGGACCGTCGTCATGCCGGGATGGCCGTTCGCAAGGTTCTGTAACATCGGTACCACCTCGTCGCCCAAGACCTCGCCATTTATGGTGCGGCGGGGGATCATGCGCAACGCCTTTTCCACGCATTGCCGTATAGTGATGCCGCCTTTGCCTTCGCTATTGGGAGGTACCACTTCCATCTCGGTCACGTTGCGGTGGCGGTCGTGGAAGTACTCGAGGCCAAGCTCACGGACATTTTCGATCGTCACGACATGCTCGTCGATCCCATAACAGTGGGCCACAGCGCGCGCCATAGTCGTCTTCCCGCAGTCCGTTTCCCCCGCCAACACCAGCGATTTCCCAGCGCCGCCCGCTGCGGCGCCGAGGAACTGGTGGACGATCTCGTCAATGGTCCCGTTGCGCTGCATTTCTGGCAGGTCCATGTCGAACGCCCGGGGCCGGCGGATGAACACCGTGGCCTCACAGCACCCCCGTATCCCACTGAAGCGGGAATTGTCGGGCAAGCGGAGATCCACGAACGGGGCGGTGCTGTCATTCCATGCCCGCTCCGCCCCGCAGCGCAGCATCAACTCCTCAGCTTCTCGTAAGAAGTCCTGGGTCGAGGTGAACGGCGACGGCTCATAGCTGATCGTTCCGGGCCAGCGGTAGACCACCACATGCTTGGCGCCCCGAAAGATCAGGTTCTCGATGGTCGGGTCGTCGGCGCCGTAGCCGAAACGCAACGCCCCGAACATGGCGGCGTCGACCGCCGCCGCCAACGCCGCCTCCTCATCGGGTCCCAGAGGCGACCGGCCGGCGCGGATGAACTCCTGGCGCAGCGGTCCCAGCTCCGCGGCCACCAAACTCTGGCCGAACGCCCGGCGGGCGTCGAGGTCGAGACGGCCCATACCCCCCTCGGCCGCCATACCCTCCGCGACTGCGATACGCAACCGCATGACCAGCAGGTGGTCGACCGTCGACGTCGTCTCCACAGCGGTCATCGCGTCGCCGTCCGCTCGGCCACAGCGCCAGACACCGGCGGTGTCGGCAAGGCGTGAGCGTCGCCGCTGGGCCGCGGCGCAAGCTGCTGCGGTAAATGGGCGCAGAGCTCCTCGGCGACGTTGAGCGACCAGCGCAGCAGGCGGCTGTGCCGCAATGCCCGCTCCGTCCACGATCCCGCCATCAACATGGCCGCCCCCTCCCGGTCCCAGGGCAGCTCGCCGACCACGGCCAGGCCGCTCTCCTGCTCGATCTGGGGGGCCGTGACCGGCCCCTCCCCCACCACCAGGACCACCAGGCCGCCCCGGGGGAACGGAATGGCCGGGAGCCGGGCGAGAAGATGCACCACTGCATCCAACGTCGGCCGCACCACGATCAAACCCAGGTCGGCGGCCGCCAACACCTCGGCGTTGCCCAGCGCCGGAGTGACCAGCGTGCCCGCGTCGACCAGCACATCGGCGTCGACCATGGCCGCCAACTCGGCGGTGACCGCCGCCCAACCGCGGCCGAGCGACGCCTGGGTCTGCTCCGCCGACGCCGGCGCCAACAGCAACGACACGTCGCCGACGCTCTGGAAGTACCGGGGCAGATTGCCGGCGGTCATCTGCGACTTGTCGCCCGACGCCGCCGTGGCCAGGTTCGGCGGATCGAGCAGCCCGTAACGCACCGCCAGGTCGCCGCCCTGGGGGTTCAACTCGGCCAGGACCCGGCGCACGTCACGGCGGGGCCACACCAGTGACAGCGCCTGGAGCGCGGTCGTCAGCCCCTCACCCTTGACCTTGACGCCCGCGAGCAGGCTCACTGGCCGCCCGCCAACAACACCACGCTGACCTTGCCGACACTGGCCGCGCCGGCCACCCGGGCCGCCGACGGGCCGTCGACCGCGACCGACACCACCACCTCGTCGCTTCCCGAACCGAGGGCGGCCTGGCCGACCGCCATGACCCGACTGTCGGCCACCAACGCCGTACCCGCGGCGTCATTCACCGCGCCGGCGGCGGCGCCGCCAAGCCCCGAGCCGCTACCGGTCCCCACGATCATCACATGGTCGCCCTGGCGCAACGCCGGCGGGTACTGGCCGGTCTTCAACCCCAACGCCACCAGAATCTGGCCGGCCGGCAGCCCAGTTGGCGTCCCCACCGCCCCGGCCGGTACCAGCGAGTGCGCCTCGAGGGTGACCGTCGCCGCCCGGCCCACCACCGCCGAGCGCTGACTGGCCGCCAAGGCGTTCAGGTTCGACGCGCCCGCCAGGTCGACCGTCTGCAGATCGGCGGCGGTGATGATCTGGCCGGCGCCGACGGTGTGCGCCATGGCCAGGTAGCTGCTGCGATGCGACATGGTCGACACCAGCGACACGTTCAGCAGGCCGGCCACCGCGACCACGATGACCAGCACGACCGCCAACGCCCACCGGGCCGGGTGCGGCCGCCGGCTCGGGGCGCCGATCTGGCCTTTGGGAACAACAGGCGGGGCCTTGGGACGGGTAGCCGGGCCCCTCCCATTGGCTTTGACCGTTGCGGTCATGACTCCTCCTCGCTCGACGAGCTGCGCAACTCCAACCGACTCCCCCGCCTCACACCCCAGCGGGCAAAAGCCCCCGCCTCGGCCTCCACACACGACCGGGCCCGCAGCCGAGGCCAGCCCAACCGACCCGGCGCCATGGCCACCACGTCGATGACCACCATGTGCCGGTCGACGAACGCCACGTCCAGGGCGAAGCGCATCCCCACCGTGTGCACCGCAGGGCAGCGGGAGAGGAACATCGCCCCCGTTAGCGCGTCGCGACCGACCAACCCCCGCCGCCGGGCCCGGGCGCCAACTGGTACCTCAACTGCGCACACCGACCGCCCGTCGACCACCAACTCCTGGGCGGAAGCCACCACGACATCAGCGGAGTTAGCCACGGCAGCGGCCTCGGGAACACACCCGCCGCCCATTCGCGACGCTGACGACACCGAAACGGATCGGACCTATCTCGGCACGGCGGGGAGCACAACACGCCGACATTGAGAGATGGCCGCCAGCCATGGCTGCGACGGTAGGCGGCAAAGTCGCCGCCGTCCACCGAAGGTCGCAATCGCGCCAGATCGGCCCTTTGCCCCGGATTCCCCGCAACGCGAATCTCCCTTGTTGTTCGGGGAGCGGGCCGCGCCTTCCCAGCGCGACCCGCTCCGACCGGATCACTCGAGGAAGGTTTTACCCTTCGCAGCGGCGCTCCTCGGGAAGCTCCGATTCGCGCCGCGTCCGGAAGATACATGACCGGTTCCTACAACTCAAGGCCCCGAGACTTCTTGCCCAACACGCCGGCAGGTGGAGCTTCGACACAACCATCAAACCGGGTCAGCCTGGTCGCGGGCCAGCTCGACCTCGGGGCGCTTCGCTCCTTGGCCTCCGCCTGACGGTCGGCGCGTCGTGCCGCATCTTCCGCCTCCAGGACGGCTACGCATAGGCCTCATCCCGGGGGGGCTGCTGGGCATCTTGCCGGCCGCGCTCGGCGTCAAAGCCTGCGGTCTCGGTCCGCTTCCTTCTCGGCCTGGAGTCATCCTCTCGTCGAGCCTGGAACGCTGCGTCATCGGGAACCCGAAGGCCCCCCGAGTTCGAAGCCGGCCCGCCCTGCCCCGCCTGCGCCGCCAGCCGGGACCCCCTACTGGCGAAGCCGCCGTCGCTAAAACAGCATCAGACCTGGTCGACCTGCTCGACCTCAGCCCAACTGTCCAAGTCCAGTACCACCGCCACCGGGCGCCCCTCCAGCATCAATACCGCGGGTTGCCCGCCGGCGATCCGTTCAGCCAACTCGGGAGAGCACTCTCCCGCCACCTCGAGGCGTCCTCCGCCCAACCACACTGCTGCGCTCACCGCTCGCTCCCTTCCGATGGCGTCGACGCACGCGAACGTGCACTTGTCCTGCTCGCCCGCTTGGCCGGAGGCGGCGGAACCTCCTCGTCACGAGGAGAGAGACGGTCCAGTTGGACCCGATACATGTCGGCCCGCTCCCGGGCCGCCTCGACCAGTGCCTGGGCGGCGTGGAGCTCGCCCTCCATGCGGGCGACGTGACCCTCCTGGCGAGCGGCGAGCGCGTCGAGCTCCGTGCGGTGACGTTCCCCTAGGGTCGTGGCCAACGCGTCGAGTTCTGTGCGATACCTGCCTGTCAGCGCCTCCGTGACTTCGGAGCGAGCGGCGTTTACGGCACGAGGCAGTGCCTGTCGAGCCTCGTCCAACTCCGCCCGCACCGCGTCGAGATCGGACTTCAACTGCCCCGCCACGCCCTCCGCACGGGCCCGCTCGCGCTCTGCCTCGTCGGCCCGCTGACCGGCGGCCTGCGTCGCGGCGTGGCAATCCGAACGCAACGATGCCAGCTCGGCTGTATGCGCCGAGGCTGCCGCCGCCATCTGGCCCTCCAACTCCCCCCGCACCGCGAGCAGATGCTCGGCATGCTCGTCCCTTAGGTCTGTCAGTACTCGCTCGTGCTCGGCCTGCGTGTCGGCCGCCGCTTGCTCGTGGTCGGCCCGGGCCCGCAGCAACTCCGCCGCCGTCTCCTGCGCCGCTGCGCGCGCGGCAACTAACTCAACGTCTTGCGCCTCGAGGCGGTCCCACGCGTTGCGGGCGGCGTTCTCGGCCTCCTCAGTGGCCTGTGCGGCCTCCCTGGCCGCCGCCTCGGCGGCGCGCTGCGCACGGTTGGCCGCTCCCACTCGTGCGTCGGCCTCGGATGCCACGCGTCGGCTCTGCTCGCGCATCTCATCGAGTTCGTCGCCGATGGCCTGGGGGTCGCTCAGAACCCCGATCGCGTCCTCGACCCGGCGGACCACATCGGCCAGTGCCCGCTCATGGGCCCCGGTTACCCCCCGGAGCTGGTCGACCACCGCACCCAGAGTCGCCTCAGCGAGCATTACCGGGACCGGTTCGGGCGCCTCTGTGCGCTGTTCACGTGTGCGCTCCCGCCACGCCCGGGCCCGGTCGGCATCGCTCCCGTACACCCGGACGCGCCCCCCGGTCGCCGGCCTCTCCCCCACTGGTGTGTCGCTCATGGTCCTGAAGCTTAGCACAGAACGTACGAACGACCGAGGCGTAACCACGACCGAACGCCCGATACGAACGTACGAACGAACGAGGTGAAGAGCGAGCCTTGGGGGGAAATGCGGCGCCGGGACCCCGGGGGGCGAGGGCCCGCATGTACGTTGTAACGTTGCTGCGTTACAACGTACGTCCCAACGTTCGTTGTTCCGTTCCATCGTGCGAGCGTTCCAACGCTTCATCGCGATCCAACGTTCGCGCGCTTGCACGTTGTAACGTTGCAGACATGCCCACAACCAAACCCGCGGTGTCCGTCCCGGTCGTGCCGGTGGTCGCCATGGTCAACCAGAAGGGTGGAGTCGGAAAAACGACAGCCACCCTCAATCTCGCCGCGGCTCTCGCCGAAGGGCAGCGACGCGTCCTGGTTGTGGACTGCGACCCACGAAACGTCGCTACCACAACCCTCGGTGTCGACACCTCGGCCGTACCTACCCTGACTGACCTCCTCCTCGACGGCGCCGGCCACCTGGTCAGCGAGATCGTCCTTCCCGCTCCTCTGTGGGGTTTCGACGTCGCGCCGGCGGACGCCGCCTTAGCGAACCGCGAACTCACCCGGACGACCGGCGACGAATTCCTCCTTGCTGACGCTATGGCCGGAATCGGCGCTCACCACGACA
>JAUTXM010000237.1 GCA_030838025.1 Acidimicrobiaceae bacterium | reverse complement strand
GGCTCGACGGCGGCGCGGATCCTCGCGGCGGCGCGGCCGGAGCCGCTGCCGGTGTGCGTGACGGTCTCGCTGCTCGACGGGCTGGTGCTGGCCCGGTCGGCCTTCCACCATTCGATGAACTACCGGTCCGTTGTCGTCTACGGGACCGCCGACGAGGTCGTCGACCCCGACGAGAAGCGTGGCGCGCTGGACGCGATTGTCGAGCGGTCCGCGCCGGGGCGGGCGGCGCAGGCCCGACCGCCGACGGAACTCGAAATGCGCTCGACGCTCGTGCTTTCGATACCGCTGGTCGAAGTGTCGGCCAAGGTCCGCACCGGTGGCCCGATCGACGACGAGGAGGACCTTTCGTGGCCGGTGTGGGCCGGTGTCATCCCTCTTCGGCTCGTCGCCGGCGTGCCGGTGGCGGAACCGGAGGCTTCATAAGGCGGCTCAAGCTCATGCGGATCGGCTCAGGCGCCTGGGCCCTTGAAGAGGCCGATCACATTGCCGTCGGGATCGGCGAACTGGGCGAAGGTCACCATGTTGGGGATCTCGGTAATCGGCACGACGGTGTGCCCGCCGCCTTGTTCGATCTGCTGGAGTGCCGACTCCAGGTCGGGCACCTCGACATAGAAGACGACCTGGTTGGGGCCTTGGGCGGGGCCGAGGCCGCCGCCGATGCTGGACTCCCCTCCGGTACTGATCAGCTTGTAACCACCCTCGACGTCCTGGAAGGACCACCCGAAGATATCGGCGTAGAATTGGCTCATAGCGTCGGGATTCGCCGTGTTGATCTCGAACCAGCTGACTGGATTGCTCATCGTCATTTCCTTTCAGTTGTTGTTGGGTTTCTTCACCGGTACGAGCCGAGTGGCAGGCCCGTTTCGAGCAACGTCTTCATCCCGCTGAGGACCATCATCCAGCCTTCGCCGGACACGTGCTGCGCCGTGAGGGGTGCGCCGTCGAGGCGGTCGTGGATCACTGTGAGCAGGCAGAAACCGTCGCGTTCGTCGATCTCCCAGGTCACCCGGCTGGGCTCTTCGAGCGCCGCCTGCTCGTCCCAGAGGGAACGCCAGCTGACGACCAGCCGGTGAGGCCGGTCCGACTCGAAGATCACGTCGTCGCCCCACAGCGTCGTGCCGTCCGGGGCGTAGTAGCGGATCGGAGCGCCCGCCTCGCCGGTGGTTTCGACCCGAGCGCCGTGGAAGTAGTTGGCGGTGAACTCAGGCGTGGTGATGGCTTCCCAGATCTGCTCGGCGGACGCTTTGATGAACACCCGGTAGACCTGGGTGGTCGTCATGGTGGGCTCGGCTGTCGCTTCGGTCGGCGCTGCGGTTGTGGTCGGCGCTGCGGTTGTGGTCGGCGCTGCGGCTGTCGTCGGCGCTGCGGTTGTCGTCATGCGGATCCCTCCAGTCGGGTCTTCAAGTCAGCCAGGGCGGAAACCTGCCGCTCCGTGTACTTGTCGATCCACCGGTCGTGGATCAGCCGGATCGGAACAGGGTTGAGAAAGTGGAGCTTTTCGCGACCCGAGCGCCGGGTGACGACGAGCCCCGCGTCCTCGAGTACGCGGAGGTGCTTCATCACGCCGAAGCGAGTCATCTCGAGGTCCCCCTCGAGGTCGGTTAGCGTCCGGCCGTCGCGTTCGAAGAGCCGGTCCAGCAGGTGGCGCCTGGTCGGGTCGGCCAGTGCCTTGAAGACCCGATCGTCGTCGTCGCCCAGCATGCCCTGCATGCCCGCATGATAGGTGACTAATTAGTCACATGTCAAGGGTTCGGCGAAATGCCTGACCGGGCAGTGGAGTGGCTGCGAGAATCCGGGGTGTGGTTGACGCCTCCGTAGCCCCGGCAGCCGCCTTGAGCTCTGACTTCAAACGATTCTGGACCGGGCAGACGATCTCCCAGCTCGGCAGTTCGTTCACCCAGTTCGCCACGCCCTTGCTGGTGTTCAAGCTCACCCACTCGGCGGTCAACCTCGGCATCGCGACCGCGGCCACGTTCGTTCCCTACCTGCTGTTCGGGCTGGTCATCGGGGCGTGGGTCGACCGGGTCAACCGCAAGCGCATGATGATCCTTGTCGACCTGGGCCGGGCGGCGGTGATCGCGATGATCCCGTTGCTGTCCATGTTCGGCGTGCTGGAGGTGTGGCAGGTCTACGCCGTCGCCTTCGCAACGTCGGTCCTCACGATCTTCTTCGAGGCCGGGGAGTTCGCCGCCATCCCGAGCCTGGTGACCACCGACGATCTGGTCGGCGCCAACGGCAAGATCCAAGCGAGCTACTCCGCCGCCCAGGTCCTCGGGCCGTTGCTGGCCGGTGTCTTCCTGGCCTTGGTTGCGGTCGAGGAGCTGTTCCTGGTCGACGCCTCGTCGTTCGTGGTGTCGGCGATCGCCTTGGCGCTGGTGCGGCGCAGCTTCAACGCCGTCGAGGCGGTCGATCAGGGGCGGCGCACCTCCATTCGGGAGGACGTGGTCGAGGGACTGCGCTATGTGATCCGGCACCCGGTGTTGCGCAACATCTCGTTGATGATGGCGCTGTTCAACTTCGTCGGCGTCACCCAGACCACCCAGTTAGTGCTGTTCTCCAAGGAGCGATTGTCGGCCACCGATACTGAGGTGGGTGTCCTGTACTCAGCCGGAAGCCTGGGCGTCGTGGCCCTTGGGCTCTTGGCCGGCCGGTTGCGTCGCCGGCTCAAATTTGGGCCCGCGGCGCTGGGGTCGCTGGCGCTTTACGGGGCGATGACGGTGGCCTTGGCTGCCGACCGGATGTACTGGTTGGCGTTGGTGCTTTGGGGGCTGGCGTCGGGTGTTGGCATCTTCTTCAACATCAACACCGGCAGCCTGCGCCAGGCGATCGTCCCGAACGCGTTGTTGGGCCGGATCATGAGCATCGCGGGGGTACTGGCGTGGGGCGCCATCCCGCTCGGGAGCTTGCTGGGCGGGTATGTCGTCCACTGGACCGGCAGCGTCGCCTGGGTCTACGGCGGGATTGGGATAATCGAGTGCGTGATCGCGGCGTGGTTCTTCTTCCTGTCGCCGTTGGGCCACGCCGAGGACTATCTCCCGGGAGGTTCTTTGGCTGGCGACTCTCGGGCCGCCGACGAGGCGGCGGAAGAGTCCGCGGGAGTTGGGGCCGGACGGGGTTAGTGCTGCCTCGATGCCGATTCCGCCAGCACCGAGGGTTCTGGTAGGGATCTGAGTCTCTGGAAGGGCTTTGATACCCCACAGGGGGGCCAAGTCCCTGCCAGAGCCTCAAAGCCCTACCAGACTTCGGCCTCGACCGTCAGAGGCTGGTTTGGCTCCAGTCGATCGACTGTGGCGGCACCACAGTGCCGACATCGAGTTGTATCTCGCCATGTTTTTTGAGTTCGATGCCCCGCGGGTCGCCGGTGTACGGCTGCCCGTCCACGAAGACCGTCAGCGTGCCGGTTGCCGGGCCGACCTGACCAGACGCCAGCGGTTGACCCCAGACATCGAAGAGCTGGCCGAGGGTGTACAGCTGTTGGGTTGGCGACTCGATATGGACGATCCCATCGGCGGCGTGGGTGTGCAGCCAGTAGAAACAACCCCCGCCCGCCACGAAGTCGCCGACTGGAGTGGGGGTGACCTGCAACGGAGGGGCGATGCCGATGCCGTAGGGAACCTGTCTCGGCTGAGCGTCCACGAAGATGCTGAGGTGGGCGTGGATGTGGTACACGAGCTGCTCGGAGACCTCGCACTTGATGCCGTCAATCGCCTGCCCGTAGAGGCCGGTCTTGACCGGCCCGAGTGGCGGGCCGTTGGGGATCGGCACATGCTCGGGGCCGACGCCGGCAGGTTGGCCATGCAAGGTCGTCGTCGTGTTCGAACCTGAGGTGGGCGGCGTTGTGGCGCTTGAGCCACCGCAGCCCGCAAGAGTCAGCGCCAGCACCGCCAGGCACGTGCCGGTGATGGCGCGCCGTGTTCGGAAGGACCGAGCAGTTGTCATCACGTTCCCCCAGTCTGGCTCAACGGGGGTGCCGGCACCGACGAATGCTCTCCCGAACCCGCGCCCGGACTAACGCGGCAGGAAGAAGATGACCAGGGTGCTCCAACTCAGATGGGTGAGGATCGGGGCCGCAACACCGCCGGTGACCCGTCGTTCGACCATGAAAACCGTTCCCATGACCACCGCCGCCACGACCAGGGCGATGTTCAGGGTGCAGACGGTGACCAGGCAGTAGACAACGGTGGCCCAGACCGCCGGGCGGTGCTTCCCGAAGGCCGCCACGAGCGCGCCGCGAAAGAACAGCTCCTCGCCGACGCCATTGACCAGCGCGACGAGTAGCACCGCGGCGCGGGGGCCGGCGTCGGCCCGGGCGAGCACGCTCGTCACGTTTCGGGAGAGAAACGGGATCTGCCCAGCAATCAGCCGGGCGACGAAGAACGCGCCGTATAGGACGGCGCCGACGAGCACGGGGGCAAGGATTCCAATCGGCCCGGTCTGCCCGACGGTCGGCCCGGTGGTCGGTCCACTTCGCGCTCCCCGCGGCGTCGGCTGGCGTGGGCCTGCGAGGACGGCTCCGACGATCCAGGTGACGGCGACGAGGAGGCCGAGGGCAAAGAACGGCCCCGACCCCGAAGGAGCCGCCAGGGTGCCCGCGAGGATCGCCGACCCCGCGACCAGGGTGACCACCACGACGACTTGTCGCCGCCGGCCCGGGACCCCCTTGGCGATTTGGCGGTCCAGACGGTCAGGCCGGGGCACGTTGCTTGAGGCGGTCGGCGCGCGCACGTAGGGCCTGCTCGGCCGCCGCCTCGAAGCTCATGGCGCGATGGTCGGTGAACTCCTCGATCCGTCGATCGTGCACGACCACTTCGTTGGACATCGAGTCGATGAGGGCCCGCGCCGTCGGCAGGTCGACATCGGTAACCAGGCGCAGCCAATGCGACGACAGCCGTGGCGTGAGCAACGGGACCGGGACGATGAGCTTGAGTATCCCCCCTCGCATCCGCCCAACCACCTTGAGCATTTCCCCGTAGGTCATGGCGTCTGGACCGCCCACCTCGTACACCTGCCCCAAGGCGTCAGTGCGTCCCAGCACGCCGGCGAGAAACACGACGGCGTCTTGGACGGCGACCGGCTGGGTCAGGGTCTGCACCCAACGAGGCGTGACCATCACGGGCAGCCGTGCCACGAGCTGGCGAAGAATCTCCCAGGAGATGCCTCCGTCGCCAATGACGATCCCGGCCCGCAGGACCGTCGTCGGCACGCGCGCCGCCAGGATGCCCTCGACTTCGCGACGGCTGGCGAGATGCGCCGACAGATGGTCGTTCTCGTCACCGAGCCCACCGAGATAGATGACCTGGTCCACGCCCGCGGCTGCAGCGGCGTCGCCGAACGCCACGGCGCCCTGGCGATCGCGTTTGGCGAAGTCGGCCGAGTCGAGCGAATGGATGAGGTAGTAGGCCGCGTCGCAGCCTTGCAGCGCGACCCGCAGGGCGCCTGCGTCGGCGATGTCGCCGCCGACGGCTTCGCCCGGTCCTTCATAGGAAGCGGGGCGGCGGGTCATGGCCCGCACGTCATGGCCGGCGTCGACCAGGGCTGCGCACAGGTGCGAGCCGACGAATCCCGTGGCGCCCGTTACCAAGATCCTCATGACAATCGTGTACCCACTCCCGCCTCCCCAGTCGCTGCCGGTGGCCTCCCATGAGGTACGTCATCGACGGGTCGGCCGGATGCATCGCACCACTAGCGTTGTCGCCCATCGACTTCGAAATCCGCACCATTACCGACGACGAGGTGCCGGGGTGGTGCGGCGCGCTCAACACCGGGTTCCTCAACGCGAGTGGCGATGTGGATGCCGAGGTCCGGCGGCCCGGGCTCTTCCTCGACCGCACCTGGGCCGCGTTCGCCGGGGAGGCGATCGTGGCAACGCTGCGTACTTTTCCCACCCTCTTGACGGTGCCGGGAGGCGAGAGCGTGAAGGCGTCCGCGGTGACGGCGGTCACCACGACCGCCACCTACCGCCGCCAGGGGCTGGCAACCCGGCTGATCCACGCCGAGCTGGCGGCCACCGTCGAGCGAGGCGAGGCGATGAGCATCCTGATCGCTGCGGCGTGGGGGATCTACGGTCGCTTCGGTTACGGCGCCGCGACCGAACACCAGACGTGGACGGTCGACGCCTCGGTGGCGACCTTGCGCCAGGTCCCCCAGGGATCCGTGGAACTTGTCGACCGGGACACGGCGCGCGCAGTCGTCGCGGCCGTGTACGACGTGCACCGCAGGGGGCACCCGGGTGAGATGACCCGGCCCGAGCGGTTCTGGGACGTCGACCTCGGCATCCTGCGGTACCCGAGTTGGACCGAGCCCAAGGCCGGGTTTCACGTCGTCGCCCGGGACCGGGACGGGTCGGTGGTCGGTGTGGCGCGCTACGAGTACGAGGAGAAGTGGGAGCACCGGATCGGCCGGAGCCAGGTCAAGGTGACCATGTTTGTGAGCAGCGGGCCGGCCGGCGACGCCCTCTTGTGGCGTCACCTGGTGAGCATCGACCACATCGCCCAGGTTCAGGTCGAGGACCGTGGACCCGACGAGTTGGTGCCCTGGCTGCTCACCGACGCGCGCCACGCCCAGCCGACCGATCGGGCCGACTTCCTGTGGATCCGGCCTCTGGACGTGGCCCAGGTCCTTGCGGCTCGGACGTATCTGGTGTCGGGCCGCATCGTGCTCGAGGTTGTCGACCCGTCGGGGTTTTGCGGCGGACGTTATGAGTTGGAGGGGGGACCGGACGGGGCGCTGTGCCGGCCGAGCGACGCGTCGCCCGACCTGACGCTGGATATATCGGCGCTCAGCTCGATTTACCTCGGTGGTTACCGCGTCCGGAGGTTGGCCGCCGCGGGTCGCATCGACGAACACGCCAGTGGCGCCGTGGCGACGGCCGATGCCATGTTCCGCTCCCCGGTTGCCCCCTGGTGCAGCACCTGGTTCTAGAGGGAGCATTGTGCGTGGCGGTGGCTGTGTCGGTGCCGGTGCCGGGGCCGGTTCCGGGTTGACGGGGCTGTGTGGTGGCGGTGCCCGGTGGACCGGGGCTGTGTGTTCGGCGGGGCGGTGTCGGGTGGAACCGGGCGCCGGCGCCGGGTGGAACAGGGCGCCGGCGCCCGTAGCCTGGTGCCGTGATTCTCGTAGATCTTGAGCGGGTGGCGGCACGCCGGCCCGACCGGCCGCTGTTCGAAGACCTCTCGCTCACGGTGCGCACCGGTGATCGCCTTGGCGTGGTAGGCCGCAACGGAACCGGCAAGTCGACTCTGCTGCGTGTCCTGGCAGGCGTGGACGCCCCGGCGGAGGGCTCAGCCCGCCAAGGTCGGGATGTCCGGGTGGGCTTCCTTGCCCAGCGCCCCGCACTGCCGGCGGGCGACGTGCGATCCGCCGTCGGCTCGCACTGGGAAGCGGCTGCGATTCTCGAACGGCTGGGAATGGGCGGCCTGGTCGACGCCGACGTGGCCACCCTTTCGGGCGGACAGGCCAAGCGGGTCGCCCTCGCCCAAGTGCTGGTCGACGAGGTGAACCTGCTCGTCCTCGACGAGCCGACCAACCATCTCGACCTCGACGCCATCGCCTGGCTCGAGGATCGCCTGGCCCGCTTTCGGGGCGGGTTGGTGGTGGTCACCCATGACCGCCACGTCCTTGACCGGGTGAGCACCCGGATTCTGGAGCTGGATCGGGGCCATGGTTACGTGCAC
The DNA here is from genome assembly GCA_030838025.1 of Acidimicrobiaceae bacterium. Classification (GTDB taxonomy): domain Bacteria; phylum Actinomycetota; class Acidimicrobiia; order Acidimicrobiales; family Palsa-688; genus JALYXV01. The sequence goes on along the minus strand of JAUTXM010000237.1, from coordinate 465 downwards.
GACGGGGGCTACAGCGCCTACCTCGCCGCCGCGGCCGAGCGGGCCGAGCAGGAGGCGACGGCAGAGACGGTCCGGCGGAACCTGGCCCGCGCCGAGCTGGCCTGGCTCCGCCGCGGCGCCCCCGCCCGCACCCGCAAGCCGAAGTCCCGTGTCGCGGCCGCGACCGCCATCGTCGAAGGGCGCGCCCCGGCCGCCGACCGGGTCGGGGACCTGGACCTCGCCGGTGGCGGCCAGTGGGGAGCGACGCCCCGACTCGGCACCAAGGTCATCGAGCTACATGGCGTGGGACACGGCTACGGCGATCAGCCGGATCATGGCTACCGCGATCAAGGGCTGCTGTTCGAGGACCTCGACTTGGACCTCGGCCCAGGCGACCGTTTGGGCCTCGTCGGCGCCAATGGGTCGGGCAAGTCCACACTGCTCGACATCATCGCCGGACGCCTGACGCCTTCCGAGGGGTCGGTG
>JAUTXM010000202.1 GCA_030838025.1 Acidimicrobiaceae bacterium | reverse complement strand
CTGCGCCGGCCCTTGGGAGGCTTGCCCCCCGGGGCTGAGGGGAGCACGAGCCCAGAGCTGATGGGGGCGGGAGCCGCGTGATCAACATCCGGCGGCGGCCCCGCGGCGTTGAAGTCCGACGACTTGCGGGCGGCGTCCTTGGCCAGCAAGCCGCCCATCTGGTCGACGAGATCCGGTGAGACAACCTTCGCAGCTACCGGAGTGGAAGGTGCCGCCGCCCGGAGCGGTGCGGTTCGTGCGCGGCGGCCCGCCGGTGCGGGCGTAGCTCGAAGCTGAGTATCGGGCGCCGGTGCGGCGGCTACCTGAGGAGCCGCGGCCGCAGCCCCAGCCGCAGCCGGAACCGGAGCCGCAGCCGGAACCGGAACCGGAGCCGCAGGCGGAGGAGTCGGCGTTTCCTGGGCGCGCATGTGGCGGGCCGCTTCCTGCACGACCAACAAGTCGCCGATCCGGTCGAGGATGACGGCGCGCTGCGCTCCCGCTTCCTCGAGCGCCTTGACCATGAGCAGCTGGTCGCTATCGAGGCTCGCCAGGTCGGCCAGCACCTCGGCAACGGTCAAGCTCAGGTAGCCCTCGTCGGGTGGCGGGGGCGCGGAAGGAGCGCTGACGGTCGCCTTTCGCGTTCTCACACAAGGTGTATCGGCCGGATGGGGCCGCCACCTGAGTGCGGGAGCGTGCCACCCTGACCATGGATGAGTAATCCCGAGCACGGCGACGGCGAGATCAGGGTCGAACTCCGTCGCCAGTCGGTCGACACTCATGGCCGTCGCATCCTCCATGCATGGGCGGCAGAGCGTAACTTCGCGCAGGTCGCGGTGGTGCCAGACGAGGGGCGACTGCGGGTGTGGGTCGCCGATGGCGCAGCGACGCTCCCCGAGCGGCGGGCGCTGCTCGGCTCCCTGATGGCCCTGGCGACGTCAGAGCAGCTGACCGGGATCGTGTTGTCCGCCGGCTCCTCGATGCTCTTCCGATACGTGGCGAGAGCGGCCGGATTCGCCGGGCCGCTGCGGGGCGATCTGCACCGCGATCTCGGGGACCCGGTGCTCCTCGTCGCCCCCGACGTTTCTTCGGACCAGCTGCTCCAGGAACTGAGCGCGTTGCTGCCCAAGGGGGCAACGGTCGGATTGGACCGGCCACCAGGCCTATGGCGGTCGTGGATGCGAACCGCCTCGTCCGGGGTCATGGGTACGGTTCACCTGACAGTCCACGACGGCTCAGACGCGGAACCGCTCCGATTGGCCGTGCCGTTCGGTGAGGCAGTGTTGGTGGAGGGTGTGGCCATCTCGATCGACACGGCCCTTGCGATCCGGGGCCGTTTCCGCCCCCTGGTCGACGACGTGCGGATCTTCTATGACCAGTCCCTCCAGGGCCTCCGGACAGGGTCGGTCGCGGGCGCCGCCTATTCGGCCGTCCGCGACATCCATCTCAGTCCTGCCTATGCCTCGGTGGTCGCCATGGATACCCAACCAGGTCGTCACCTGGGATGGCAGCCGCCACACGTCGCACTGGCTCCGTTCACCCGCATCGACTCGGTCGTCGCCCACGAGTACTGGCACCAGATCGAGTTCGGGCTCGAAAGCAGCCGCTACGGCGACAGTGTCGAATTCCGGCGGGCCCTAGGCGGCTACTTCGGCGTGGAGACCCTGGAACATGTCATCAAGGGCTCGTCAAAGGGCGCTCCGGCCCACTGGCAGGAGGCCTACCGCCGCTTGCATGACGAGGTATCGGCCTACGCCGCGACAGCCCCGAAGGAGGCAACCGCCGAGTTGTTCAGCCAGTGGTGGTGCACCGCGTCTGATCCGCCGCCGTCGGCCCGGTTCTTCGGGGAGGTGCTGCGCCGGGTCTTCCCGGGCGTCGAGGGGCCGCCTAGGTAGCGGAGGACCAGTCGTGGCGGCACAGCTCGAAGGCCAGCGCCACCGTCTCCTTGGCGACCGCCGCCCCTTCGTCGTCAGTCAGCATGGTCCTGGTCATCGGCGTCGCGCCCAGGCGCGCGACGAGCGCCTCGACCCGTGGTCGCAGCTCCGCGGTGACCTGTTCGGGGTCGACCTTGCTCAAGTAGGAGAGGTAGGCCCGGTTGATCCGTTGCTGGACGGCACCGGGGGTCTCGGCCATGGTGGACACGGCCGAAGCGAACAGTTCCGCCTGGGGGGAGGGGTCCATAGCGACGACGGTAGCGCCGGTGCCCGGGTGGCGCGCTCGGACGTAGCGTGCACTGGGTGAGCGAGGGAACCGAGTCGACACTGTACGGGCGCGTCGGCGGGACGCCGTGGTTCACCGAGCTGGTCGAACGGTTCTACCGAAGCGTCGAGTCCGATCCGGTGCTGCGGCCGCTCTATCCCGACGACCTCGACGGTCCGCGCCAGCGGCTGACCGGCTTCCTGATCCAGTACTGGGGAGGACCCGCCGACTACAGCGCCAAACGAGGCCATCCGCGCCTTCGGATGCGTCATTTCCCCTTTGCCATCGGAACCGCCGAACGTGACGCCTGGTACCGGCTTATGGCGGAGTCAGTCAGGCAAGGCGGGGCGACGTCCGACGACGAGGCACAACTCCTGGCCTATTTCGAGTACACGACCAACTTCCTGGTCAACCAGGCCTGACGATCGCCCGAGTGGGCGGTCCGGACCGCGGCAGAAGGCCATCGCCGTAAGATGGCAGACATGCCTGATGGGCGAGGCGACGTCGAGTTGGCCGAGACCTTCGCTGAGGTTGCACGCACCCTCCTGCAAGAGCACGATGTCCATACCATCTTGGAGCGAATCTGCGTGCTTGCGGCGCAGACCGTCAGGGGTTGTGAAGCCGCGGGCATCTCGATCGCCGAAGGCAACAAGATCACGTCGTTGTCGAGATCGGACGAAGTTTCTCGCGTTGTCGACCGCATTCAATCCGAAACGCAGGAGGGTCCCTGTGTGGATGCGATCAAGGAACATGAGGTCTTCATGACCGGCGGCCTTTCCCAGGAACTCCGGTGGCCCAACTTCGCGCCGCGTGCCCATGCGGAGACAGGCATCGAGAGCATCCTGTCGCTGCGGCTCTTCGCCAGCGAGGAGACGATGGGCGCCTTGAACCTCTACAGCTCGCAACCGTTTGCCTTCGACGAGCAGGACATTGCGGTGGGGTCCGTTTTCGCGGCCCATGCGGCGGTCGCGCTCGCCGGCGCCAGGCATGGCGCCGATCTCGAGGCCAAGGCCGCGACCCGTGACGTGATCGGCATGGCCAAGGGCATCATCATGGCTCGCCAGAACATCTCCGACGACGAGGCCTTTGACGTCCTGCGCCGGGCGTCGCAACGGATGAACGTCAAGCTTCGAGAAGTGGCGATAAGAGTCGTCCACCCCCAGCCTCAAGAAGTCGTCAGCTCGGGCGGCGAGCATCAGATGAACTAGTCGACGTCTTCGGTGCCAGTTCTGAGACCGCGCCGACCCGGCCGGTCAGGCCGACGAAGACGCCCACCACGACCAGCCCGAGGAGCTGACCGGTAGCGTCTTTGGCGTGTCGGAAACGGGCGTACCCGAGGTCGCCGACGACGCAGCCCTCTACGCCATCGTCCCCGACCAGTTCGTCGCCGCTCGTGATGCCCTCGTCCGGCGCCTTCGGACTAGAGGCGACAAGGCCGAAGCGGCGCGAGTTGCCAAGTTGCGCCGGCCGCCGCCGACCACGTGGGCGCTCAACCAAGTGGCTCGCCACACCCCGGCCCTGATCGAAGGGTTACTCGGCGCGGGTGCGGTCCTGCGCTCGGCCATGGAGAAGGCGCTGCGGGGTGACGCCTCGGAGTTGCGGCAGGCTCGCGCCTCGGAGCGCTCGGCGGTCGACGCGATCGTCGACGATGCCGGTCGCCGGCTCGACGATGCCGGCCATACGCCGACCGATGTCATGACCCAGCGCATGGCGGCCACGCTGCGGGCCGCGATCGTCGACGACTCCGTGGCGGACCTCCTGCAACGGGGCATGCTCGATCGCGATCGAGA
>JAUTXM010000193.1 GCA_030838025.1 Acidimicrobiaceae bacterium | reverse complement strand
GCTCGATCGGGATTCCGGCTCCTTCCCGGCCTCCGGCGCCCCGGGCACTGGACAGCGATCAGCCCGAGCGGGTTCGACCAACTCCTGCTGCTGCTGGCCGCCCTCTTCGAGGTGGTCGTCGCCGATGTCACGGGGGATTTCGAAGGTGAGGCCGACTCGGGGTCATGCGATGTCGAGGAGCGCAACCACATGGCCCGGCGGACCGCCGGCGTCGCCGACATCGTGGTCGTCGTGGGCGTGCCGGGGGCCAACGGCACCCGCCGCCTTGCTCAGGCCGTCGACGACCTGCTCAACCTGGGGGTCGACCCGGCCCGCATCCAACCGGCGTTTCGGCACGGACTTGCCGGGTCGAGTCGAATCTGCGGCCTCCCGGCCGCGGCCGTCGAGTTGGCGTACCTGGCGGACGCACCAAGGCGGCGGCTCCCGAACAAGACCGTCCGGCCCCTGGTCGCCGCCCTGACCGACCGGCTGTCACGGCTGCCGGTGGCAGACCACCGGCCGTCCCTGGTGCCCGTCGTGCCCGGAACATTGGGCTGCCTGGCTCCGTGACGGGGTCAGAACAAGGTCAGGTCACCGAGGCTCTCGCCCCGCAGCCGGTCGTAGTCGACCTCGACCCACGTAATGCCCCGGGCGGCGGCCAGGACCCGGGCCTGGGGCTTGACCTGCTGGGCCGCCAGGATGCCGCGGACCGGGCGGAGCCGGCCATCGAGGTCGAGCCGCTCCAGATACCGGGCCAGCTGCTCGACACCGTCGATGTCCCCCCGCCGCTTGATCTCCACCGCCACCGCGGCCCCGTTGGCGTCGCGGCACAGCAGGTCGACGGGGCCGATGTCGGTCGGGAACTCCCGCGTGACCAGTCGCAGGCCCTCCGCCAACACGTCGGGGCGGGCCGCCAGGAGCTCCTGCAGGTGGGCCTCCACGCCGTCTTTGCTGAGACCCGGATCGACGCCGAGATCGGCGGACTGGTCGGACAGCACCGCCTCGATGGTGATGGTGAGGGTCTCACCGCGCTGGTTGACCACCACCCAACGGCCCTCCTCCTCGTGCAGCCGGCACGGCGGACTCATCCAGTTGAGCGGCTTGTAGGCCCGGTCGTCGCCATGGATCGAGACCGAGCCGTCGGCCTTCACCATCAACAGCCGGGTGGCCATGGGGAGATGAGCCGTGAGCCGGCCCTGATAGTCCACCGAGCAGGTGGCGATCACGAGGCGCATGTCAGATGATTGTCTCGCACCCATGATCATCGAAGTGGACCGAGCGGCGGGCGAGTTTCGCAAGCGCGCCGAGTCGGCCGAGGAAACGATTCGTCTGCAACACGAAGCCCGGGTCCTGGCGGTCGCCCGTCACCCCGGCGTGGTGGAGATGCTGCGGGCCGAGCGCGATGCCGTGACGCTGCGGTTGGTGGACGCCGAACCGCTCGCCGCGGCCACGGTAGGGATCGAGGTGGCGCTCGCCACCACCCTGGCGGACCTGCATGACCTCGGGGTGGTTCATCGGGCCCTGAGCCCCGACCACGTCCTCGTCGACCCCGCCGGCCGGCCGGTCCTGTGCAGCTTCGGCCGGGCTGCCGTCGACGCCGAGCCTCACGGCGACGATGCCGCCGGGGACGTCGCCGCCCTGGCCCGCATCCTGCTCGCAACCTCGACCGCCACCGACGCCAGCAGGTCTCGGATCCTGGCCGGTGCTGCCCGTGCCGGCCGGGGCGGACCATCCGCCCGTGAGCTGGCCAGGCGCCTGGCGGTCGAGCCGGCGCCCCGGCGACGACCGCGGGCGGTTCCTGTAGCTGTGGCCGTGGCCGCGTCAACGGTGATCGTCGCCCTGGCGTTTGTTCGGTCCGGACACCGAGTCGATGTGCATGCCTGCCCGCCGGTCGATCTGGGCTGCGGCCCGCTTCCGCGTCCCGGCGGCGTCGTGGCGACACGCTCGGGGCGCTTCCGGATCGGGGAGCCCGGTGACGTGCTTGTCGTCGGTCGATGGCAATGCCGAGTCGCCGTTCCGGCCCTGCTGCGGCCCACGACGGGCGAGATCTGGATGTGGGACGCCTGGGCCCGGGCGAGCGGTCCGCGGCCCGCCCACCTGGTCGACCGGATACCGGCTGCGGTCTCGCTGCGAGTCGAACCCGACGGGAAGCGATGCGATGTGCTGCACGTCCTGCGCCGGGCCACCGCGGCGGTCGTCATCCACCCCCACCGACCCACATGACAGACTGCCGCTATGGGCCGGGCCGTCGTCCGTGTGATCATCGGACTCTTGATGGCCCTCGCCATCGGGCTGATGTTCGCACCACTCGACTGGTCCGCACCGGCGGCATCGCCTGAGCTCATCGCCTCGCGGACGGCGCAGGTATCGACCGTCACCACCCAGGTCACTGCGCCGCCGTCCAGCTCGTCGGTCGCCACCACGCCGACGACCAGGCGGACCACCGCCCCGACGCGGCCCCGGGTCGCGGGAACCACCACCTCGCCCAGCACCACCTCGACATCGACGACGTCGACCACGCTGCCGCCCATCCCGGCGCCCGCGCCCGCTCCGGTCACCTTGCCGCTGGCGTCCGCCGCCCAGAGCGGAAGCATCGGTGCCTTCTTTCCGATCCTGAGCGCCATCGGATTCGTGACCCTCATCGGGCTTCTGACGGCTCAGTGGTTCCTCACCAAACCGGGCCGCAAAGGCCCGACCCTCTAATCTTCGCGGCCGACTCGGAGCTGGGTGGCCACCTCGTTGGCCAGGAGCCGGCCTCGCACCGTCAATACGGCCCGATCGCCGTTACGAGCGACCAATCCATCGAGTGGGGGCAGACATTCGGCGTCGACGCCCTCTCGGGTGCGCAGGGCCAGCTGCCGGCGCTCCAACTCCCGGGTGGCGCGATCGAGCAGCTCCTCGCCACCGACGGGACGGCGACCCGAACCGAGCAGGTCGAGATAGCGCTCCGGCGTGCGCACATTCCACCAGCGCCGGCCGCCCTGGTGTGAGTGGGCGGAGCACCCGACGCCCCGGTAGTCACCCTGGGCCCAGTACAGCCGGTTGTGGCGACACTCGTGCCCCGGTCGAGCCCAGTTGGAGATCTCGTACCAGTCAAAGCCTGAGGCCGCGAGGCGCTCGTCGGCCAGGAGGTACTTGTCCGCCTGGTCGTCGTCGTCGGGCCACCGCAGCCGGTCGCGGGCGAGGGGCGTGCCGGGTTCCACGGTGAGCGCGTAGGCACTGATGTGTTCGGGGCCGAGTGCCAGGGCCGCCTCAACGGTGGCGGCCCAGTCGGCGAGGGACTCGCCCACTCCCCCGAAGATCAGGTCGAGGTTGACGGACTCGAAGCCCTCGGCCCGAGCCCCGCGAACGGCGCGCTCGACGGTGTCGGGGTCGTGGTGCCGGCCCAATGCCGCCAGCACGTGGGGCGCCAGCGACTGGACCCCGAACGACAGGCGGTTGACCCCGCCGTTGCGGTAGTCGGCCAGCAGGGCGGGCGTCACCGTCTCGGGATTGCATTCGACGGTGACTTCGGCCTCGGGCCGGCGCCGGATCACGGCGAGTATGGAGACGAGCAGCGCGCTGGGCAACAACGACGGGGTGCCGCCGCCGAAGAAGACCGAGGTGGCGGCGGGCAGGTCGGCCTGGACCACTTCCCGGCGGCATCCGGCGACATAGTCCGCCATCAGGTCGTGGCGATCGGTCCAGGTGGCAAAGGCGCAGTAGTCGCAGCGGTGACGACAGAACGGAATGTGCACGTACACCCCGAAATCAGTCACGTCACGTTCCCGATGACGCCCGCTCGCAGGCCGCACAGCAGCACTCCTGCGGCCATCGCGGCCGTCTCCGACCGCAGCACCGTCGGCCCCAGGGTGACGACCGGTAGGCCCAATGCCAGCTCCGCGTCATCCCACCCTCCCTCGGGGCCGACCAGGATGAACGGGCGCGCCAGGCTGGGCGGGTCGCCGCCCTGCTGCGCCACCGCCGCGTCGGGCGCCGCGACGCTCGCGAAGGGCTGCACCTCCTCGACCACCGGCAGCCAGACCTGGCGGCTCTGCATGGCCGCGGCGCGCGCCACCGAGCGCAACCGGGCGACCTGGCGAGACGCCTTCTCCCCCTCCCAGCGCACCACGGTGCGGGCGGACGTCATGGGGACGATGCGGTCGACGCCGGCTTCGGCCAGCTTCTGGACGGTCCACTCGGGCCGCTCTCCCTTGGTCAGGGCAAACGCCACCGCCACCGGCGGGGTGGGCCGGGCCACGACCGCGATGTCACCCACCGCCTCCAGCCGGGCGCCGTCGGCGAACAGGCAGCGACGCCACCGCCCGGCACCGTCAGATGCCGTCACCGCCTCCCCGGCACTGAGCCGCAACACCCGGGCCAGGTGGTGCACGTCGTCGCCGCCCAGCTCGGGACGATCCAGGTCGGTTACGAAAACGTGGGCCGCAGCCCTATTTGAAGGCGTGGCGGATCTTGGAGAACAGCCCCGCCTCCTGGGGCGCCACCGTCTCCTCGCGCTGGGCCGCCAGGTTGCGCAGCAACTCCTCCTGCTCCTTGGTCAGCTCGGTCGGCACGTCCACCACCACCGTGATCAGGAGGTCGCCCCGGCCCCGGCCCTGGAGCACCGGTACGCCCCGACCGCGAAGGCGGATGACCTGGCCGGTCTGCGTTCCGGGCGAGAACGTCAGTTCCTCGGAGCCGTCGAGGGTCTCGAAGGGCAGCGTCACCCCGAGCGATGCCTGGGTCATGGCCAGGTGGAGCTCATGGTGCAGGTCGTTGCCCGAACGCTGCAGGCGAGGATGGGCGTGCACCCGGAGGTGCACGAACAAGTCGCCCGGGGGACCGCCCCGCGGTCCTGCGGCCCCCCGCCCGGGCAGGCGGAGGGTGGAGCCGTTGTCGACCCCGGCCGGCACCTCGACCATGAAGGTCCGCTCTTCGTTGCGCCGGCCCTGGCCGCGGCACTCGGCACACGGGCTGGCGATCTCCTGGCCCGTGCCGCCGCAGCGGGTACAGGGGCTGGCGGTCACCATCTGGCCGAGGATCGACTGGCGCACCCGGCGCAGCTCGCCGGTGCCGCCGCAGTTGGTGCATGTGACGGGGCTGGTGCCCGGACGAGCGCCGGTGGCGTCGCACACCGAGCACGGCACGGGGATGCGCACCGAGATCTCCTGCTCGACACCGAACACGGCGTCGGCGAAGTCAAGGTCAAGCACCGCTTCGCTGTCCTCCCCCTGGGGCGGCCCGGGACGGCCGCCCCGGCGAGCACCGCCCGCGGCGGCGCCGGCACCGGCGCCGAACGGGCTGGCACCACCGAAGAAGGCGTCGAAGAGGTCGCCCAGGCCGGTCGCCCCGAATCCCGCGAAGGGATCGCCCGGA
>JAUTXM010000187.1 GCA_030838025.1 Acidimicrobiaceae bacterium | reverse complement strand
CGGCCAGGACCTGGCCGGGGCGGGTCGGGGTGAACAGCAGCCGGGCCGAGGCTCCCGGCTCGCCGCCCGCGTGGCCCGGCTTGACCCGGGTCATGGGGATCTTCTCGGTCAGGACCAGTTCGAGCGTCAGGCCCAGCGCGCCCTGGGTGAGATCCAGCGAATCCGAGTCGGCGGCGGCCGGGCGCAGCGCCACGATGGTCTGGCGGGGAAACAACACCGGGTCCAGCAAGGTGATCGGGTCGTGCAGCACCACGCCCGCGGGCACGAACACCACCCACCGGCGGGACAGCCCGTGCAGCGACCGCCCGAGGATGTAGGCCGCCGGAAGCCCGATCGCCAATACGACCACGCCGGCCACCCAGCCTCGCGCGGCCAGCAGCAGGACCCCGACTGCGGGCACGCCCGTCGCCACAGCCCACGACAACTCGAGGGGGCCGAGGAGCAGTGGACCCGGGGGCCGCAGGGGGTAGCGCCGTTCGTTGGGGTAGGCCGGGCCGTTCACGTAGAACGCCCCCGTGGGGGGGGCGAAGGCCACCATCACATCGACCAGGGTGACGGCCACCGCGGCGACAGCAGCCACGGTGGAGGGCCGCCCGGTGGCCGAGGCGGCCACGGCGGCCACGGCGGCCACCGCTGCCGCCGGCGCGCACAGCCGCAACGCCGTCAGCCCTATCGGATGGGGGACCAGTGTGCCGAGCAGCACCGCCGCCCACGGCGCCCACAGCAGGATCGTCGCCGCCAGCCGCACCGCCTCGCTGTGGGGATGGAGGGCGGCGCCGAAGGCCGGGCCGGCCGCGAAGGGCAGGGCGAGCCAGCCGGCCCGGATGAGCCACGGGTGGATACGGCGGAAGTCCATCGGCTCGATCGTCGCGCGCGGGCAGTCAAATGGTCACACCCGCTCGGTAGCCTCGGAGGCGATGTCGATGTCAGAGGCACCAGCCCAACGAGTCGAGCAGCTTCGTACGCAGATCGAGTACCACAACCGCCGCTACTACGAGCTCGACGACCCCGAGATCAGTGACGCCGACTACGACGCCCTGATCCGGGAGCTGCAGGCGCTGGAGGAGGAATACCCGGACCTGTTGACGCCCGAGTCGCCGACGCAGAAGGTGGGCGCCGGGGTCTCGATCCTCTTCGCCGAGGCCCGCCACCTCCAGCCCATGATGTCACTGGACAACGCCACGTCCTTGGAGGATCTCCAGGCGTGGGTCAAGCGGATGGACCGCTTCATCTCGGGCGACGTGGCGTTCAACTGCGAGCTCAAGATCGACGGACTGGCGATGTCCCTGCTCTACCAGGACGGGCAGTTGGCCCGAGCCGCTACCCGGGGCGACGGGGTGGTGGGCGAGGACGTGACGCCCAACGTTCGCACCATCACCGTGATCCCGGCCCACCTGGCCTCCGAGTCCAACCCCGTGCCGTCGGTGCTCGAGGTGCGAGGAGAGGTGTACATGCCGATATCGGCGTTCGAGGAGCTCAACCGCCGCGAGGCGGAGAAGGGCGGCCGGGTGTTCAGCAACCCCCGCAACTCCGGCGCCGGATCGCTGCGCCAGAAGGACCCGAGCATCACGGCCAGCCGCGAGCTGTCGTTCTGGGCCTATCAGCTGGGCGCCATGGAGGGCGGGCCGTCATTCAGCGAGCACAGCCAGACGCTGGCCTGGATGCACGAGGCGGGCTTCCCCATCAACCCCAACATCAAGACGGTCCACGGTCTGAACGAGGTCGACGAGTACTGCCGTCACTGGCTGGAGCACCGCCACGATCTGGACTACGAGATCGACGGTGTCGTCGTCAAGGTCGACAACCTGGCCCAGCGCCTCGAGCTGGGCGCCACCTCGAAGGCGCCGAGGTGGGCGATCGCATTCAAGTTCCCGCCCGAGGAGCGCACCACGCTGCTCCACGACATCATGGTGTCGATCGGCCGCACCGGGAAGGCGACTCCCTTCGCCATGCTCGAACCGGTCACGGTGAGCGGCAGCCGGGTCAAGCTGGCCACATTGCACAACGAGGACCAGGTCCGCGCCAAGGACGTCCGGCCCGGCGACACGGTCATCGTGCGCAAGGCCGGTGACGTCATCCCCGAGGTGCGAGGGCCGGTCCTGTCGCTGCGCCCACCGGGCCTCCCCGAGTGGCAGTTCCCCACGAGCTGCCCGATCTGCGGCCAACCACTGGTCCGCCTGGACGGGGAGAGTGACACGTTCTGTGTCAACAGCGACTGCCCGGGCCAGCGGGTCATGCGCATCAGCCATTTCGCGGGCCGCGGCGCCATGGACATCGAAGGGTTGGGCGAGCGCACCGTCTACCAGTTCAGCCAGGCGGGCCTCCTACGCGACGTGGCCGACATCTATTCGCTCGACTTCGATCGGGTGCGGGAGTTCGAGGGCTTCGGGGAGATCTCCATCGCCAACCTGCAGCGCGCCATCGAGGCGTCCAAGACACGGCCGCTGGCCAATCTGCTGGTAGGGCTGTCGATCCGCCACCTGGGCGGCACGGGCAGCCAGGTACTGGCCCGGGCGATGGGCCACCTGGACCGGATCATGGCCGCGCCGGTCGAGGAGATGGCCCAGATCGAGGGCATCGGGCCCGTCATCGCGGCCAGCGTCGGTCAGTTCTTCGCCTTGGAGGCCAACCGCGACGCGGTGGAGCGGCTGCGTCATGCGGGGGTCAACTTCGAGGGGCCGGAGGCGCCGAGTGCCCCTCAGGTGCTGGTCGGGTCGTCGGTGGTCGTCACCGGGACCCTGGAGGGATGGTCCCGCGAGGCGGCCGAGGAGGCGATCAAGATCCGGGGCGGCAACGCGCCGGGCAGCGTGTCGAAGAAGACCACGGCGATCGTGGTGGGCGCCGAACCGGGGGCGGCGAAGCTGACCAAGGCGCAGGAGCTCGGAGTTCCCGTCCTGGACGAAGCCGGCTTCGCCCACCTGCTGGAGACCGGCCAGGTCCCGCCCTTAGTGGGTTTGGAAGCACCAGCTGAAGGTTTGGCCGGCGTCGGCGACATTGGCGGCGCGCCGGATGGTGGTGGTCACGCAGACCCGGCCGACGGGTAGCTCCGAGAACTGCCGGCCGGGCGCGGGCGAGAAGGAGTACTGGTTCTGACCAGGAAGGATCTGCAGCTCGTCCTGGGGGATCCCGACCGACGACCCGTTGACCCCGATCTCGAAACCCTCGACATTCTCGTAGGCCAGCGTGTAGCCCTGGGCCAGGGTGATGCCCACCATGGACTGGCGCAGCACCAGATCGCCGGGCGCCGGGACAACCGAGACGACGGCCGAGTTCTTGAAGATCACCGGAGTCTTCGTCGGCCGGACCTGGGTGAAGCCGTACACCATCAGCGCAGCACAGGCCGCAAGGATGACGGAGATGACAGCTCGACGGGCGGTGATCACGGTGGTGGCAGCTTGGGGGCGGGGAAAAGGGTGGCCGAGGCTGCGAGCAGGACGATACAGCCCACTGCGACCATCTCCTCCAAGGCCCGCTGATAGATGGGCAGGCCGGGCTTGGTCAACGCCGCGACCGCCGTGGTGGCCTCAAAAAGCAACAGGGCCATCCACGCCCCGGGCCGGCGGTGCAGGAGGCCCCAACAGAACAGGTACTTGAGGCTGAGGAATGCGATGAGCGCCGGACCCGCCCGGTAGGAACCGAAGGCGATGACCGAGATCAGCACCGTGGTCTCCAAGGCGCACAGCCCCGCCCCGGCCGGCAAGGTCCACTCCCGGCTGGCTGGAGGTGGTGGGGCGCTCACCAGCTCCCGTCCAGCTGTTCGGCGGCGAAGCACCGGGCCAGCCTGCGGTTGAACACCTGCACCCGAATCCGCAGCTCGCCGTCGGGCATGTCGTCGCGGACCGCTTCCATGATCTTCCAGAGCCGGGGGTAGACGATGCCCTCCACGTCGCCCGCGACCCGCTTGGGAATCTCGCCCAACTGGGCCCGCAGCCCGATGGAGCGCAGGGTCTGGCTGAGCAGCCCCGCGATGGCGTCGCTCTCGGCGACCGCGTCCGCCTCGAGCAGCGCGATCAGCGCGTCCAGCTCGGTGGTATCCCACAGGGCGCCTCGGCGGACGAACTCTTCCAGCTCGTCGACCAGGGCCAGGCGCATCCGCCCATTGTGGTCGCCGAGGGTCGATACTGGCATCCCCCTCGACCGGAATCACCGCCAGTACCGTTGAACCGTGGCGACGTCCCGCATCGTCGAGCACGTCGGGCGCGTCCTGAGTGACCGTTATCGCCTGACGAGACCCCTCGGTACCGGCGCGTCCGCCCACGTGTACGTGGCCGAGGACGTCACGCTCCGCCGCCGGGTGGCGGTCAAACTGCTGCACCCGGGCCTGGCCGACGACGAGGCGTTCCTCCGCCGCTTCCAGGCCGAGGCCCGCGTGGTGGCGGCCCTTCGCCACCCGAACATCGTCCGGGTGTACGACTGGGGTGACGACCACGGCAGCCCCTTCCTCGTGATGGAGCTGCTCGAAGGTGGCAGCCTGCGCAGCCTGCTCGACCGGGGTCAGCTCTTGAGCCCGGCCCAGGCGGCGCGCGTCGGCATCGAAGCGGCCCGGGCGCTCGACTACGCCCACCGCCGAGGCCTGGTTCATCGAGACATCAAGCCCGCCAACCTGCTCTTCGACGAGGACGGCCAGGTGTCGGTCGCCGACTTCGGCCTGGCTCGGGCCCTGGCCGAGGCCACCTGGACCGAACCGGTGGGCGCCATGTTGGGGACCGCCCGGTACGCCGCCCCCGAACAGATAGGTGGCGGGCCACTCGACGGCAAGGCCGACGTCTATGCCCTGGCCCTGGTGCTGGTGGAGGCGGTGACCGGCAAGGTGCCGTTCGCGGCCGACACCACCATCGGCACCCTGATGGCCCGCGTCGATCGGGACCTACCCGTGCCCGACGAGCTGGGCCCACTGACTTCGCCGGTGGCGGCGGCGGGCACGGCCCAGCCCGACGGACGTTCCGACGCCGCCGCTCTGGCGGCCGCGCTCACCAGCGCCGCCCGCCAGCTTCCGCCGCCCGCGGCGCTGACGCTGGCGGCGGTCGAGATCGATCCGACACGGATCGACGAGGATCCC
>JAUTXM010000183.1 GCA_030838025.1 Acidimicrobiaceae bacterium | reverse complement strand
TGTCGATGGCCTTGTTGATGCTGGTCAGGTCGTCCTGGGTTAGGGCAGCCGACACCGAGTTGAGCAGCGACTTGACCTCGGGGGTGGCCTTGGCGGTGCGGATCACGGGGATCACGTTGCCGGCCAGCTGGTAGTGCTTGTCGTCGTCGAGCAGGACGTATCCCTTGATCCCGATGGCCTCGTCGGACGAGAACAGCCGGGCCACGTCGATCTGGCCGTTGGACAGGGCGGACTTGGTCAGCGGGCCGCCTGAGTCGAGGGCCTTGAAGTCCTTGAAGTGCAGCCCGTAGACCGTTTCCAGCCCGAGCAGGCAGGTCGGCCGGGTCTTGCATTCGGGCGGGCCACCAAAGACGAGCTTGGTGGACAACTGGGCGGCTGTCGTCGTCGGTGTCGTCGAGCTCGACTTGGAGCCGCCACCCGAGCCGCAGGCCGCAGCCGACATGGCCACAGCGAGCAGCATCGCCCCGGTCGCTCCTGCACGGTGAAACCGCATGGGTTCATTCTCCCTCTCGTCACCGGCCCGGGACGGTCCCGTCCGGCACCGGCTGCCGGCCCGCGTGGCCGGTGGC
Source organism: Acidimicrobiaceae bacterium (assembly GCA_030838025.1). Classification (GTDB taxonomy): domain Bacteria; phylum Actinomycetota; class Acidimicrobiia; order Acidimicrobiales; family Palsa-688; genus JALYXV01. The sequence goes on along the minus strand of JAUTXM010000183.1, from coordinate 17,812 downwards.
GCCGGGATCATCATGCCCGTTTCATCCCGTCGGTGCTGCGACGGTGCCGGCGGGGCCCGTGACGGGGCCGGCCGTCGTGGCTGGTGGGCCGGCCGTCGTGGCGGCCGCACCGGGCAAGGCCGAGAGCTTGTCGCCTTGCGCCACGCTGAGGCGCAGGCCCTTTGGGGTCACGCCCCGTTGCAGGGCGGCCAGCGCCAGCTCGGTGAGGAAAGAGAGGACGGCGACGATGAGCGCCCCGGAGAACACCAGCACGTGGTCCTGCTGAGCGATCCCATCGACGATGTAGCGGCCCACGCCGCCCCACGCCACGACTGCACCCAGGGTCGCCGTGGCCACCGCTTGGACACCCGCGGTGCGGATCCCGGCGAACATGAGCGGGATGGCGTTGGGTATCTCGACGCGCGTCAGTACCTGCCAACCCGTCATGCCCATGCCCACCGCGGATTCCTTGACGTCGGGGTCGACCCCTCGGATGGCGGTGTAGGTGTTGGTCACGATCGGCGGCACCGACAGGGCGAACAGGGCCAGGAAGACCGGGGTGGCACCGAGGCCGAAGATTTCGAAGCCGATGACGAGCAGGGCGAAGGAGGGGATGGCCCGGCCGGCGTTGGCGATGCTGATGGCGGCGTAGCCGCCTTTGCCGAGGTGCCCCAGCCAGAGGGCGACGGGGAGGGCGACGAGCAGGGCGGCCGCGACCGACAGGCCCGAGATCGTGAGGTGTTCGGATACCCGGTGGGGAATGCCATCGGTGCCTCGCCAGTGGCCGGCGGTGAAGAACCAGTGGGCGACCTTGGACAGGAAGTTCACGGCACGCGCCTCATCCGCTCCGGCGCCGGGTCCACGGCGTGACCAGTCGCTGCACGCCGACCAAGACGCCGTCGGCGACAACCGCCAGTGCGACCGATGCCAGCGCGCCCACGACGGTGAGGGTGCGGAAGTCCTGGTTGAGCCCGCCGTAAATCAGCTGACCGAGCCCCCCGGCTCCGATCAGGGCGGTGATGGTCACCAGGCCGATCGTGGTGACGGTAGCGACGCGCAAGCCCGCCATGATGGCGGGCACCGCCAACGGGAGCTCGACGCGGAGAAGCTGGCCCGTCGGCGTGTAGCCCATGCCCCGGGCCGCTTCGCGGATGTCGGCGGGCACCTCACGCAGGCCGGTCAGGACGTTGCGGACCAAGATGAGCAGGGTGTAGCCGACCAGGGCGATCTCCGCGGTCGTCGTCGTGAGCCCGGTGATAGGGACCAGGAATCCCAGCAGGGCCAGCGACGGGATGGTGTAGATGGCGCCGGTGATGCCGAGGATCGGCGCCTCGGTCCATTTCTGGCGATAGGCCAGGATGGCCAGCGGGACCGCGATCAGGAGGCCGATTCCGACTGCCAGGCCTGTGAGGAAGGTGTGCTCCCAGACGTCGTGGCGGATGACGCCCAGGTGATGGCGCACCCAGTGCCAGTCGACCCAAGGCTGACCCGAGGCGAGGAGCGAACTCGACAAATGCGGCAAGGGCCCCGCGGCCGGCACAGGTGGGAGCGTAGCGGGGGCAGGCAGAGCGGGTGGGCAGAGCGGGGGTGGTCGCAGCCGGGTACGGTTGCTCGATGATCCGGCTGGAGTCGGTCACCAAGCGCTACGGCAACGAAGTGGCGGTCGACAGTCTCTCGATGGAGATCGCCGACGGCGAGCTCTGCGTCCTTGTCGGGCCGTCGGGGTGCGGCAAGACGACGACCATGAAGATGATCAACCGGCTGATCGAGCCCACCTCGGGCACGATCACGGTCAACGGCACCGACATCATGTCCCAGTCCGCGGTCGACCTGCGCCGGCACATCGGCTACGTGATCCAGCAGGTGGGGTTGTTTCCCCACCTGACCATCGCGGACAACGTGGCCACCGTCCCCAAGCTGCTCGGGTGGGACCGGGCCCGGGTTTCGACCCGGGTGACGGAGCTGCTCGACCTGGTGGGACTGCCCCCGGGCCAGTTCGGGCGCCGGTATCCGAGCGAACTGTCAGGCGGTCAGCGCCAGCGCGCCGGCGTGGCCCGGGCCTTGGCCGCCGACCCGCCGGTGCTGCTCATGGACGAGCCGTTCGGCGCCATCGATCCCATCACCCGGGACCGGTTGCAGGGCGAGTTCCTGCGGCTCCAGCGGGAGGTGCGCAAGACGATCGTGTTCGTGACCCATGACATCGAAGAAGCCGTGCGGATGGGGGACCGCATCGCGATCTTGGCCCAGGGCGGTCACTTGCAGCAGTACGACACCCCGGCCAAGGTCCTGGGCAACCCGGCCACGCCGTTCGTCGCCGACTTCGTGGGCGCCGACCGGGGGTTGCGGCGCCTGACCGTCACGTCGATCGACATCGCCGACCTGGACAAGCCGCCCGTGGTCCACCTCGACGACAGCCTGGCCGACGCCCGGCGGGCCATGGACGCCGTGACCAGCAAATGGGCCGTCGTGGTCGACCCCGACGAGCGGCTGCGAGGTTGGATCGGCCGGGACCGAACCGACGGGGAGGGGACCGTCAGCGACCGGACGCACCGCATGGAGGCCTGGGTGCCGCTCGGGGCGACGCTCAAGCAGGCGTTCAGCGAGATGCTCCAACATGACGCCGGTTGGGTGGCGGTCCTCGACGGGGACCGGTTCGTCGGCGTGCTGACGCCGGAGTCGCTGCATGTGGCCCTGCGCCGGTCGGTCGACGACGAGGCCGGCGTGGATCTCGAGGAATCACCCCTGCGCCAGTAGCGGGCGAGAAGCGCCCGTCGAACGGGTCGCTCCGGGGAGGTCGGAGCACAAAGTGTCGTGTACACGACAGTTTGTACTCCGGCCCCCGGCCGGCCACCGGCCGGCCCCGCACTAGACCCCTCGCTACACCCGGGCGGCGATCCCCGTGGCGCCCCGCAGGTAGGGGTGCAGGGCCGCGGGGAACGCGACCGACCCGTCGGGCTGGCGGCCGACTTCCACCAGCGCCGCCCAGACCCGGGGAACGGCCAGCGCCGAGCCATTGAGCGTGTGGCACATGATCGTCTGGCCGCCGGCGGCCGGGCGGTACCGGATGTTGGCCCGCCGCGCCTGGTAGTCGCTAAACCACGACACCGACGACACCTCGAGCCACATCCCGCACCCGGGCGCGTACACCTCGATGTCGAAGCTGCGCGCATGCGACTGGCCCAGATCGCCCGTCGAGATGTCGACGATCCGGTAGGCCAACCCCAGGGCCGCGATCGTCCCCTCCGCCCGCGCCAGCAACTCGGCATGCATGGCCGCCGCCTGGGCCGGCGTCGTCACGGCCAGGATCTCGACCTTGTCGAACTCGTGCACCCGCAGGAGACCCCGGGTGTCCCGGCCCGCGCTGCCCGCCTCCCGCCGGTAACACGGCGTGCACCCCATGAGCCGCACCGGCAGCTCCGCTTCCGCCAGGATCTCGTTGCGCCGCAACGACGTCAACGGCACCTCGGCGGTGGGGATCAGCCACAGGTCGTCGCGCTCGATGTGGTAGGCGTCGTCGGCGAACTTGGGCAGCTGCCCCGTCGCCTGCAACGTCGCGGTTCGCACCAGCGTCGGTGGACGCACCTCCTCGAAGGCGTCGGCGTTGCGGTCCAGCGCCAGCTGGCACAGGGCCCGCGCCAACGTGGCCCCCATCCCCCGGTACACCGGAAACATCGACCCCGAGATCCGCGCCCCCCGCTCCAAGTCCAAGATGCCCAACGAGGCACCGATCTCCCAATGGGGCACCCGCTGGTGCTCCGCATAACCCGACGTCGCGTCGGCGCCGTCAAGGCCGACCACCCGCAACACGGGGTTGTCGGCCTCCGACGCTCCGTCGGGGGCGTCGTCCGCGGGCAGGTTGGGGATGCGCAGCAGCAGCGCCGCCAGCTCGCGCTCGGCCGCGACCGTCGTCGCCTCCACCTGATCGAGCTCCTCGCCCACCGCGGTGCTCTCGGCGGTCAGGGCGAACGCCCGGGCGGCCTCCCCCGCCCGGCGGGCCGCGCCGATGTCCTTGGACACGGTGTTCTTCTGCCCCCGCAGCTCGTCGCGGCGCATCACCAGGGTGCGGTGCCGGCGGTCCAGGTCCGCCGCCCGGTCCACCTCCGACAGGTCGATCCCCCGCCGGGCCAGGGCGTGGCGCACCGCGTCGAAGTCGTCACGGAGCCGGCGCACGTCGATCATCGCCGTTGAAGGTACAGGAGCGGTCCGCCGACCCTGGACGGTTGGGACCGGCGAAGTAGGGTCGCCCGAGTGCCCGGGCCTGCCATCGAGGTCCGCGACCTGGTCGTGCGCTACGGCAAGACCATCGCGGTCAACCGCATCAGCTTCGACGCGCGCGCCGGCCAAGTCACGGCGCTCCTCGGGCCGAACGGGGCCGGCAAGACCAGCACCATCGAGACCCTCGAGGGGTACCGGCGCCCGACCGTCGGGACGGTCCGGGTGCTCGGCCTCGACCCCATCAAGGACCACCGGGCACTCACCAAGCGCATCGGCGTCATGCTCCAACGCGGCGGCGTCTACCCCGCCATGTCGCCCCGCGAGGCGGTGCGGCTCTTCGCCAGCTACTACGACGAGTCCGACGAGCCCGAGGGCGTGCTGTACCGGGTCGGGCTGACGTCGGTGGCCACGACGCCGTGGCGGCGGCTCTCCGGCGGCGAGCAGCAACGCCTCTCCCTTGCCCTCGCCCTCGTCGGCCGGCCGTGGGTGGCCTTCCTCGACGAGCCGACCGCCGGGGTCGACCCCCAGGGCCGCCTCGCCATCCGCGAGGTCATCAACGACCTGCGCTCGGCCGGGTCCTGCGTGCTACTCACCACCCATGAGATGTCCGAGGCCGAGCGCCTGGCCGACCGCATCATCATCCTCGACTACGGCTGCATCGTGGCCGACGGCACGACGTCGGAGTTGATGACGAAGGAGGGGGGAAAAGGGATCCGTTTCGGGGCTCCCGCCGGGTTGGACACCCTCGGCCTCGGTGCGGCTCTCGGGGCGACCGTCGATGAGGAATGGCCTGGGGAATACCTGGTGCACGCCGAGGCGAAACCGGCGAATATCGCCGCCCTCACCGCCTGGCTGGCCGAGAAGGACCTGGCCCTCGCCGATCTCCGGGCCGGTCGGGAGCGCCTCGAGGACGTGTTCCTGCGGCTCACGGGCCACCCGGGCGCCGGCAACGGGGCGGTCGCTGCTGGCCTTCCGGATGACGAAGTCCGCGTGGATGCGACGAGCGGGCGCCGCCGGCGCCGGGTGTCGGAGGGCGGCCGCGGGCCGGGCGCGACCGAACCGTCGACGCTCGAACAGGGCGAGGACGCATGAGCGGGTGGCGGGCCCAAACCCGAGCCGAGTTGAAGATGACCTTGCGCCGGGGAGACTCGGTGCTGCTGACCTTGGGCATCCCCGTCGGGCTCCTGGTCTTCTTCTCGTTGGTGGACGTGCTCCCCAAGCCGGCCGGTGTTTCCGACGCCGTGACCTTCCTGGCACCGGGGATCCTGGCCCTGGCGGTCATGTCCACCGCCCTGGTGAGCCTCGGCATCGCGACCGGATTCGAACGGCAGTATGGCGTCCTCAAACGCCTGGGCTCCACCCCGCTCGGGCGTCCGGGGCTGCTGGCGGCCAAGACGGCGGCGATCATCATGCTCGAAGTCATCCAGGCCGCGGTGCTGGTCGGTGCGGCCGTTGCCCTCGGGTGGCATCCCCATGGCAACCCCCTTCTCGCGGCCGCCGCCGGGCTGCTGGCAACGATCGGGTTCGCGGGACTCGGACTGCTGATGGCGGGCACATTGCGGGCCGAATTCACGCTGGCCGCGGCCAATGGCCTCTACCTCGTGCTCCTGCTCCTCGGTGGGATGGTGTTCCCGCTCGACAAGTTGCCCGGCCCCCTGCGAGCGGTCTCCCGGGCCCTGCCCGCGGCCGCGCTGTCCGACGCGCTCCACGGCACCCTTGTCGTCGCGGTCCACGTGCCGACCCGGGCGTGGATCGTGCTGGTGATCTGGGCCGTCGTCGCCCCGGTAGCCGCCGCTGTCACCTTCCGCTGGGAGTAAGGCGACTGCAGGGTGGGTCCGCCCGAGCCCTAGGAAAGAACCTGCTGCCCGGACGACACCTGCGCTCCCTGGTTGGCGCGGCTCGCGGCGAGGGTGGTCATCGGGCCTGGGCAACGAAGGCGTCGGCCGAGGCCTGGTCGAGGAGCGGGCCGTAGCGGTGGTCGACGACGCGGCCCGACCGGTCGATCAGGATGGACACCGGGATGCCCGGCTTGGCTCGGACCCCGTAGGCGTCGGCGATCTGGGCCTTCGGATCCCGAACGCCGGGCCAGGTCGCACCCTCGGCCCGCAGGAAGGTGCGGGCGGGGCTGTCGGCGTCCTCGAACACCACCCCGAGCACGACCACATCGGCGTTGCGGGTCAGCAGTTGCTGGAGCACGGGGAACTCGGACCGGCACGGCTGGCACCACGACGCCCAGAAGTTGAGGATGACCCGGTGCCCCCGGTAGGCGCTGAGCGCCACCGGCTTGCCGCTGAGGTCGGTGCTGGCGAAGTCAGGCGCCTGCTGGCCGGGCTGACCGCCCGAGCCACCCGAGGGGCCCTTGGCCGCCCGGAGAAACGGGATGGCCAACAGGACCACGCCCACGAGGACGAGCGCCACGACGATGCGACGGCGGGTGCGTGACATCACCCGGCTCGGCTAGCCGTCCGGCTCGGCGGGCGGTGTCCTCGCCAGTTGCTCGGCGACATGGTCCCAGGTGAGCACGCGGGGCATGGCACCCGATCCCCCCGGCCCGTCCGAGGCGCCCGTGCCGCCCGCGATACCCGCAGCCCTGCCAGCCAGGACGGACGAGGGTTGCGGGCGCGGGTTGCGCCGCCTGGCCAGCACGTCCTCCCCTTCGGCCGCACTGGCGGCCCGATCGTCGGCCGCCACGCCGCTGCGGTACTGCGCAGCCGCCCACCGGAAGAACAGGACGGTGATGATCCCCCACAAGTAGAACGTTCCCCCGACCTTCATGATGGCGCCCGCCAGCTGCTGGTCGTTGATGGCGTTCAGGCCCGCGATGGGGTGGGGGACGCCGGCGTAGAAGCGGTACAGCACCCCATCCGACATCACGAGGAACGCCACGGGGACGTTCGGCACCACCGATTGCAGGAACAGGTACACCATTCGCCCGGTGGCGCTCAGGCTCGGGAACTCCTCCAGCTTGTTGATCACCGGGAACCACATGAACAGCGCCGAGACGAAGAGCAGCAGGTGCGCCCAAAAGTGGAGGTAGTGGTGTTCGAGGGTGCCGTTGACCCAGAACGGGGCGTGGGAGATGGCGATCACGGCGTTGAACATCAGGCCCGCGATTAGCGGCCGGCACAGCACCCGGACGGTTCCCGCCGCCCAGCGGGAGCGCAAGATGCGCCGGATCAGCCACGCCGGCATCCCGAGCAGCAGGAGCGGCGGGGCGAACAGGCTGATGAGCATGTGTTGCAGCATGTGGGCCGAAAACAGGTAGTTCTCGGCCAGGTCGTGGATCGGCCAGTCGCTGGCCAGCTCGATGGCGAGCAGTCCGGCCGAGAAGCACAGCACCTGACGCCGGGTGACCACCGTGGCGTGGGCGCCCATCAGGCGTGGCCCGACGCGCCGGATGGCGTACCAGTAGGCGAAGGCCGACAGCACCACCACGAACCAGGTGTCGGGATGTGCGTGGAACCGCCAGGGATCGACGGCGGCAAACATCAGGCGGCGGCAAACATCAGCTGTGGGCGCCGTGGGTGCTCGTGAACACCCCCAACAGGAGGAACACGATGACGTAGATGATGATGGCGAGCACGATTCCCGTGACGAAGAACCGCCGGAGCACCCGGTTGTCGAAGCGCAGGTGCATGAAGAAGGCGCCCACCAGGAAGAACTTCACGGCCGCCATGGTGATGAGAATGGGCGCGAAGCCCAGTCCCAGGTCGCTCTTGACGTAGTAGATCGCCACCTCGACCGCGGTGATGGCGGCCAAGACGAGCGCGATCTTCATGTATTGGGCGTCGGTGGGATGGGCGCCGTGCTCCCCGCCCTCGGGCGTGGGCCGGCGGTGCTCGACCGCCTCCTCGACCAGATGGCGCTCCCCTGGGTCCGCCGGCACCGGCGCCGGCGTGTCAGATCCGGTCAGGGTCGTTGCGCCCGCGGCGGTGGGTGTCTCGCTCGCGGCGTCGGTGGTGTCGCTCACGATGTCACCGGATTTGGAGCGGCCGAGTGGAGTGGGCCACGGGGGACGGAATGAGGTAGACGACCGTGAAGATCACGATCCAGACCACATCGACGAAGTGCCAGTACAACCCGATGATCTCCACGACCTGCACCTTGGACTGGGGCAGCCGGCCCCGGGCCGACATGAGCACCAGGGACAGCAACATCATGATGCCAAGGGTGACGTGGACGCCGTGGAATCCGGTCAGCACGAAGAAGCTCGAGCCGAACAGGTTGGTCCGCATGGTCAGGCCCTCGTGGATGAACGAGGTGAACTCGTAGACCTGGCCACCGATGAACACGGTGCCGAGCAGGGCGGTGGCGGTGAGCCACAACCGCAGCCGCCGGTGGTCGCCGCGCTGGATGGCGGCCAGGGCCAGGACCATCGTCAGCGAACTCATCAGCAGCACGAACGAGCTGATGGAGGTGTAGGGGATGTCGTAGATGTTCTTCGGCGTCGGCCCCGTCAAGCTCCGGCCCCGGTACAGGAAGTAGGTCGAGATGAGGGCGCCGAACAGCAGGCATTCCGAGCCAAGGAACGACCACATGGCCAGCTTCTCGTTGGAGACGCCGGTATTGGTGACCGGGCTCATCCCGTGCTCGGCGGGGTTTTCACCCGGGCTCTCGTCGAGGACTTCGGGGGTGGTGGTGGTTGCCATCTAGCTCTCAGTCCCGCCTTCGTGTGTTTCCCCGGGCGGCAGCGCCGCGGTGCTCGGGGCGTCGAGCGCCATGGTGCCCCCGCTGGCACCGAGGTGAGCCGGCTGGGGCGGCGCATTTTCCCCCCCATGTTCTCCGTCGTGTTCCTCTGGCGGCTCCGCTGAGGGCTCGAGCCCCCAGGCGTACAGGCCACCGATGGTGATGAGGATGCCGACGACCGACACGAGGTAATTGGCCCCGTTGGTATGGCCCATGATCATGCCGTAGGCCGCCACGACCAGCCCGAACGAGCACACGATCGGGAAATACGACGGGGAGGGCATGTGAATGTGCTGGCCGGGGGCCGCCACGTTGGTGTCCGACGAGGCCCGCACCGCCTCGTAGTTGGGCAACCGGACCAGGCGCCCCTCGTCGTCCTCGGTGTACTTGCGATGCCAGTAGTCGTCGAGGGAGTGCACGGTCGGGATCTCGGCGAAGTTGTACTCCGGCGGGGGCGACGGGATCGACCATTCCAGGGTGCGGGCATCCCAGGGGTCGGCCGAGACCCGGGGCGAGCGGGGGGTGACGACGAAGATGTTGTAGATGCAGACCAGCAGCGACACCATGATGATGAAGGCGCCCACGGTCGAGACCATGTTCCAGAAGCCCAGGTGAAGGCTCTTGTCGTAGGTGTAGATGCGTCGGGGCATCCCTTGGAGGCCGAGGATGTGCATGGGGCCGAAGGTCAGGTTGAACCCGATGAAGGTCAGCCAGAAGTGGATCTTGCCCAGCTTCTCGTTCAACATCCGGCCGAATGCCTTCGGGAACCAGTAGTAGATCGCCCCGAAGATGCCGAACATCGAGCCGCCGAACAGCACGTAGTGGAAGTGGGCGACCACGTAGTAGGTGTCGGTCTGTTGTCGGTCACTCGGCGACAGTGAGTGGGTCACGCCCGAGAGGCCACCGATGGTGAACATGACGATGAACCCGATGGCGAACAGCATCGGGGTGGTCAAACGTAACGACCCGCCCCACAGCGTCCCGATCCAGTTGAAGATCTTCACCCCCGTGGGCACGGCGATGAACATCGTCGATACCGAGAAGGCCGAGACCGCCACCGGACCCAGGCCGACGGCGAACATGTGGTGGATCCAGACGCCCCAACCCATGAAGCCGATGGCGATGCCGGAGAAGACCATGACGGGGTAGCCGAAGAGGGGCTTGCGGGCGAAGACGGGGAGCACCTCGGAGACCATGCCCATGGCGGGCAAGATCAGGATGTACACCTCGGGGTGCCCGAACAGCCAGAAGAGGTTCTGCCAGAGCACCGGGTCACCGCCGGCCGCCGGGTTGAAGAAGTTGGCCCCGAAGTTGCGGTCGAACATGACCAGGAACAGCGCCACGGTGATGACGGGCATGGCGAAGACCGTCAGGAACTGGGCGATGAGTGACATCCAGCTGAAGATGGGCATCTTCAGCAGCGTCATCCCGGGGGCTCGCATGTTGAGGGTGGTGACGACGATGTTGACCGCTCCGGCCGTGCTGGCGATGCCGAGGAGGAGCAGGCCGAAGACCCAAAAGTCGCTTCCCCGCCCGGGCAGGTAACCGGGGATGCTGGTGTTGGGGGCGTACCCGAACCAACCGCCGTTGGGCGCCCCGCCGAAGAGGAAGCTCGAGTACAAGAAGATGCCGCCGAAGAGGAACAGCCAGTAGCTGAAGGCGTTCAACCGGGGGAAGGCCACGTCTCGGGCCCCGATCTGCAGCGGGACCAGGTAGTTGGCGAAGCCGACCGACACCGGCATGATGACCAGGAAGACCATGGTCGTGCCGTGCATCGTGAAGACCTGGTTGTACTGGTTGGCCGAGAGGATGTGGCCGTTGGGCCGGGCCAGCTGCAGCCGGATGAGCAACGCCTCGATGCCTCCGAGCAGGAAGAAGGCGAAGCCGGTGGCGGTGTACATGATGCCCAGGCGTTTGTGGTCGACGGTGGTGACCCAGCTCCAGAAGCCCTCGCTGGAGTGCGGCCGGCGGAGGAACGGAGTCCCGGCGGGTGTCCCCGCGTGTTTGTCGGCGTCTGGTGCAGTGGTGGAGGGGGGTGGTTCAAGGACGATCGCCATTTAGTTGACTCCCTCGAAGCAGCCAGCGGTCATCGCAAGGTATCCAGGTATGCGATCAGCTGGTTGATCTGGTCCGACGTCAGGTGAAGGTTGGGCATGACCGAGCCCGGCTTCTGCGCCGGGGGATTGGCGAGCCACAGCCGGAGGTTGTTGTCGTCGTTTTGGAAAATGGCGCCGGCGAAGACGGAGCGACTCTTGAAATGGGTCAAGTTGGGTCCGACGACGCCGTCGCTGATTCCGGAGATGGCGTGGCAACCCGCGCACCCGGCGCTCTTGAACACGTTGGCGCCCGTGGCCGCCAGGCTGGCCTCGGTGGGCGCGGCCGTGACGCCCGGTGTCGTCGTGGTGGTGTCGGGGCTGGTGCTGACGACAGGCTGGGCGGCGGGCGCCTCCTGGGCCGTTACCCACGCCGCGTACTGGTCCGGGGTGTCGGCGATGACGCGCAGGCGCATGTTGGAGTGCGACGTGCCGCAGTACTCGGCGCACTGGCCGTAATAGGTCCCCGGTGTGTCGGCCTCGATGACCAGCTTGTTGTGGCGTCCCGGGATGGCGTACAGCTTCCCGGCCAGCTCGGGGACCCAGAAGTTGTGGATCACGTCGACCGACGTCAGGGTGACGATGACCTGTTGCTTGACCGGGATGTGCATCTCGGTGGCGGTCGTGAAGTCGGTCTGGTTGACGTCGTCGGGCTTGGTGTAGTCCATCTGCCACCACCAGCGGTGGCCGACCACATTCACCGTGATGGCGTTCTTCGGGAACTTGTTGAGGTCGAAGACGAACTTCACGGTGGGAATGGCGATCGACGCCAGCAGGATGGCCGGCATGATCGTCCAGGCGATCTCGGCCTTGGTGTGGCCGTGGATCTGGCGGGGTGCCTCGTCTTCCGAGCGGGCCCGGAACTTCACGATGCATACGCCGACGAGGCCACCTACGAGTACGAACACGCCGACCGCGATCCAAAACACGGGGATGAACAGGCTGTTCTGCAGCCGGGCGATGGAGCCGTGGGCCTTCAGCGTGTCCTGGGAGGCGTTCTTGACGCAGCCGCCGAGGAGGAGGACCAGGCCGAGCGCCAGTGGACCCTTGAGCGTCCACCGCAGCTTCCCCGAATTCCTCATGGCGCGGCCGTCCCCGCCGTTGACGGCTTCGCCTCGACCACGAACTGGCCGACCATCGAGCTGGGGTGGAAGTCGCACCGGAACGTGTAGGTCCCCGGGGGCAGGTCGAAGGTGTGGGTGTAGGTGATCTTGTTGACGCCCTTGATCGGCTCGCCGTTCCAGAACGGGTTCCCACTGTCGCTGTACACGGCAACGTTGTGGTACACGGGATCGAGGTTCTTGAACTGGATGGTCGCGAGTTCCCCGGCCGTCACGGTGATGGTTTTCTCCTTGAACGCCGTGCCTTGGGCCACGACCGTGAACGGTGGTTGTTCCCCGGTCTCGTGGTGTTCGAATGTCCGGTAGCCGTTGGCGGCGCTCACGCTGCCCAGGCTCACGACCGCGACGACGGCGCAGGTACCGAGGAAGACGAGGCTGTTGCGGCCGAGATGGGGCCGGGCCGCCAGCATGAAGAAGGCGACGAGCAGGCCCAACGCCAGGAGAAAGGCAGCAATGATCGATCCGGTCCTGGACAAGGTGAGCAGGAGGCGGGAGATGCTGATCACGATCACGCCGATGAGAAACACGGCAGTGAGCGGCAGGCCGACGGGCGAGAGCAGCCGGGTGGAAACGCGGGCGCCCTCCCGGCGCGAGAAGCTCGGGTCCGCCCGCCACGCCTGGCTCAGCCAGCCGGCGGCGGCCAGCACGCCCCACACCAGGCCCACCTCGACGAGGGTGTGGCCCACGGCGAGGCCGATCCCGACGATGCCCAGGGCGGCCGCCCCGGCGAGGGGCCACGGTGACGGCTTGGCGGCCTGGCTGCGGCCCACGCTCACCATCTGGACCGGCGGGGCGTCCTGGGGCGAGGCATAACGTGGCGCCCGGTCGGTGAAGCCGGATCCGGTGAGGGCCAGGCCCGAAAGGGCGATGGCGATGCACACACCGAAGATCAGCACGAAGGCGCCGGGGTCGCTGTCGACGACGGCGGCGGCCACGGCCATGACGAGGGCGGCGAAGGCCAGCCCTAGCTCGATCTTGGCGACGGTGTTGAACATTGGGCCCCTCCTCCCTCTCCTAGGTGAACAGCCACACGGCGCTGAAGACGGCCAGCCACGCGACAACGACGAAATCCCAGTACCAGGCGACCGCGCGCAGCATCTCCGAGTTGGTGTCGGTCATCTGGTGGCCCAGCACCCGGGCCAGCACCATGAGCAGGGCGAAGATCCCGAGCAGGGTGACCGCGCCCGACGAGGCCAACATGGCGAAGAAGACGACCGCGAAGGGCCCGATCTTGGCGCTGCCGGGGCCGAAGCCGATCTTGCTTCCCAGCTGCCACAGCAGCAACAGGAATCCCGCGCCGAAGCCGGCGGTCAGGAGGAGGCCCCACGTGCCCTGGGCCGGATCCCCCTTTTTCACGGCATAGGAGGCCCATTCGACCGTGACGGCACTCATGAGGGCGGTGATGGCCAGCATGTTGCCGGTGTAGACGTCGAGGGTGACCCCGCCCGGTGGCCACGCCTTGGCGGCGTGGCCGATGCTCACGTAGGCCGCGATCAGGGTGGTGAAGAGGGCCACGCCGCCGGTGACGACGACGAGGACACCGATGTTGAGCAGGTTGCGGGGCCGGGGCCGCTGGCCCGACGGAAGGGCCAGCTGGCTCGGGTTGGCCGCGGTGGGTGCGGTGGGTACGGTCGTGGTGGTCATGGTCGGCCGGCCCGGGCGGTGATGGCAGCGGCCGAGGCGTCAGCGGGGCTGCCGCTGCCGGGGCTGCCGGGGTTGCCGCTGCCGGGGCTGCCGCTACCGGGGCTCATGCTGCCGGGGCTCATGCCGTCGGCGACGTGGCGGAGGTAGTACAGCGGGGCCGCCGAGCGGACCTCAGGTACGCTGTCGAAACCCCAGGGCGGGGGCGGCGAGGACGTGGCCCACTCCAGGGTGAGGCCCTGGTACGGGTCGTCGGCGGCGGTCCCGCTCGTGTCGCGTCGGGGCCCGGCGGCCATCACCAGATCAGCCAGCAGGATGAGCACGCCGAGCACGACCACGACACCGCCGATCTCGGCCAAGGCGTAGAGCCCCTTCTGGTACGAGGTGATGTCGGCCGTCTGGCCGAGGGGAACACCGTTGTAGCCGAGGAAGTAATAGGCCAGCCCGGTCGCCGCGAAGCCGCCGAAGAGGGTGAGGGCGACCAGGCCGCCCGCCGCCGGACGAAGCGGCCGGCCCCACATCTTGGGAGCCCAGTGATAGATGGCGCCGACCGCGATGAGCGTCGGAGGGCCGACGACAACGGTGTGGACGTTGCCCGCGATCCATGAGCTGGTGCCCCCGATGCCATCGACGTGGTGCAGAGCGGCGCCGAGGGCGTTGGCGGCGCCGATGACCCACAGCCCGATGGCGCCCGCCACGAACAGCAGGCTGACGTGGAAGTGCGGGCGACCCTTGGCCGCGGTGCCCAGCCACATCAACACGGTGATCCCGAGCGGGATGACCACGCCAGCCATCAGCGCCGTGTAGGTCGGAACGACGACTGCATGCGTCGTGCGGGCGTTGGAGACCCAGGAGCCGAGGCTCAGGGCGCCGAGGAGCGCCAGCATGATCAGCGCCACCCGGTGTTCGAGCAGTGGGCGCCGGGCATGGGTGGCGACGATGTCGCTGGCGGCGCCCAGGGCGAGGACCGTCAGCAGGTACAGGTCGGGCCGGCCGTAGAGCCACAGGGCGCGCTGCCAGATGCCCAGGCTGCCGGGGGTGGTCGACGCCAGCAGATGGCCGCCGAAGCGCTGGTCGATGCCGAGCAGTACCAGTCCGCCGAGGAAGACCGGCGTGGCGACCATCGTGACCACGCTGGCAACGAGCGTGGCCCAGCTGAAGGCCGGGACGCGCAGGACCGTCATGCCGTCAGTACGCAATCCGGCCACGGTCACGAGGAGCGAGGCAGAGGCGAAGAGGAAGCCCACGGCGATCATTCCCAGGCTGACGATCCACAGCAGGGTGGCGCTGTCGGCGCCCCCTGGGATGGGGGCGAGCGGGCTCGACTGGGTGATACCGAGGCCGTTGACCTGTCCCGTGAGGTAACTGACGAGGAGGGTTGCGCCACCGATCAGGTAGGTCCAAAAGCCCATGGCCGAGAGGCGGGGAAGGGCCAAGCGGCCGGCGCCGACCTGCAAGGGCACGACGTAGGTCGCCAGCCCGATCCAGATGGCGGTGAGGAAGAGCAGGATGCCGCTTTGTGAATGCAAGCCGTAGAGGCGATCGAACCGGCTGACTGCGAGGCCCAGGCTGGGCGAGGCCTGCTGGGCGCCGATCACCAGGGCCGAGAGGCCGCTGGCGACGAGGAAGAACAGGGCGGCGTAGATGAACAGCAGGCCCAGGCGCTTGTGATCCGAGGTGTTCACCCAGGCGTCGGCGGGGACCGCGGGGGGCGCAGTCGCTGTTTGGGCGCGGACCGCGGGCTCGACATCCGGGCGTTCTTGGAGGACCGTCATCGCCGTCCGGACCCTCCGGTGGTCATGGGAATGGGCGGGGGGACTCTACACAGCGCCACCCGGCGGTCGAGAAATCGACGCTGCAAATCGGGCCGGTCGGGCGCCGGGCGGGCGCCGGCGGGTCCAGCGGGCTGGTCGCGTGGGTCGGGTGGGTCGGACCGGTCGGGCGGGGGGCTGGGGCGGGCCGCCGGGCTCGGGTGCGCGGTACTACCCATGGTGGACCAACTGATCGATGGCGATGGCAGCGAACAACAGAGTCACGTAGGTGATGGACCAGCCGAACAGCTGCATGGCCCGCGCCTCGGTGCGCTCCCGGTACAGCCGCAGGGCGTAAGCAAGGAAGACGCCACCGAGGACGACGGCGGCGGCCCAGTAGACAACACCGACGCCGCCGACGGCGCCGAACAGCAACGTTGTCGCCCAGAGCACCACCGTGTAGGCGACAATGCGCCGGGCCGTCGCTTCGAGCGACATGACAGCGGGGAGCATCGGCACCTCGGCCGCCACGTAGTCGGAGCGGTAGCGGATGGCCAGCGCCCAGAAGTGGGGCGGGGTCCACACGAAGATGACGAGGAACAGCACGATCGGCGCCAGGCTCAGGGACCCTCGCACCGCGGTCCATCCCACCAGCACGGGCACCGCGCCCGCGGCGCCACCGATCACGATGTTCTGCATCGAGGTCCGCTTCAACCAAAGGCTGTAGATGAAGACGTAGAACAAGGTCGCGGCCACGGCCAGGACGGCGGAGATGAGGTTGACCAGGAGGGCCAGCTCGATGAAGGCGGTCAGCTCGAGCGCCACGGCGAAGGCGAGGGCCGCCTGCGGGGTGACGGCGCCGGTCACGAGGGGCCGGCGGGAGGTCCGGTGCATGATCGCGTCGATGTCGCGATCGATGTACATGTTGATGGCGTTGGCGCCGCCGGCGGCCAAGGTGCCGCCGATCAGGGTTTCGAGGATGAGCCAGCCGCTCGGGAGGCCGCGAGCCGCCAGGACCATGGTCGGCACGGTCGTAACAAGCAGCAGCTCGATGATGCGAGGCTTGGTGAGAGAGACATACGCCTTGACCTTGTCGAGGACCGAAAGATCCGCGATCACAGGTATGCGAGCGGCGCTTACGGCCACGCGTGCCACTCGGGCCAAGAGACGAATCGGGACATCACGCCCGACAATATGGCGACCGGGCGAGTGGCGACAAAGCGGGGCGGCGTGGGGGCAGCCAGAAGGGCCTGCGGCGACCCTGCGCCGCGGTGTTGGCGGGCCTGCGGCGGCGCAGTCGCCGCTGCGCTGGTGGGCCTGCGGCAGCGCACTCGCCGCGGCGCTGGAGGGCCTGCGACGGCGCAGTCGCCACGGTGCTGGTGGGGCTGCGGCGGCGCACTCCCAGGCGTGCAGGCGTCTGTCCTGGAGCACCCGGGCAGCGGGGCGCCGGGCCTGGTGGTCTGGTCGACGCCGACAGGCGGTCGTAGCATCACCTGAGTGGAACCGGCAGCCGAAAACCGGCGCTTCTCTCGTCTGCGCAGCCTGCGGCTCTCACCGCTGGCCTACCGGCGGGTGTGCCTCTTCGGTGTGTGGGCGCTCGGTTTCATCATCGTCACCGGCGCCGCGGTCCGTCTGACCGGCTCAGGTCTGGGTTGCCCCGACTGGCCCACCTGCGAGCGCAATCACGTGGTCGCCCCGTGGCAGTACCACGCCGTGATCGAGTTCGGAAACCGGGTGGTCACGGCTGCCGTCTCCTTGGCCGTGATCGCCGCCGTCCTGGGATCCGCGGTCCGCAGGCCCCGCCGGAGGGATCTCAGCTGGCTGTCGTGGGGCTTGGTCGCGGGCTTGATCGGTCAGATCGCGCTCGGTGGCGAATCGGTCCGCCACAACCTTGCCCCACCGTTCATCATGGCGCATTTCATGCTTTCTCTGCTACTCCTGTGGGATGCAGTCGTGCTCTATCACCGAGCAGGTTTCGAGGACGCGCCACCCGACGACCTCGGCCGCGTCAGGCCAAGAGGCCCGGTCACGCCGCTGGTGCCCGCGGAGCACCTGATCATGGGCCGCCTGCTCGTCGTGTCGGCTGCCGTCGCCATCTTCCTCGGCACCGTTGTGACCTCCACCGGGCCCCACGGCGGTGACCCGAAGGCCAGGCGCCTCGAACTGTCACTGCACGACGTGGCCCGCTTCCACAGTGCTGCGGTGTTGTTGTTCCTCGGCCTGACGGTCCTGACCTTGTGGCGGATGGTGCGCGTCGGGGCACCGGCCGAGGTCATGCGCCGGGGCGAGCTCCTGCTGATCCTCCTGCTGCTCCAAGGAGGAGTGG
>JAUTXM010000108.1 GCA_030838025.1 Acidimicrobiaceae bacterium | reverse complement strand
CCTGGTCAAGGACTGGATCTGAACCGAAAAGTCGCTGATACCACTTGCGGCTGCGGTCAAGGTCGCTGACCGTGAGAGCGACATGTGCGATCGCCGGGAACTTTGGCAAGGAGCTACTCCTCTTTTGTAATCCGTCCGACCATAGCCCGCGAAGGAGTACTTGGGCCTGTGAGCAACAGATCGGCGATTATTTCGCCGTTGACGAGAGGTCCAGCCGTGCAAGGCGACCCGGCAACGCGGGCCCGGCGCGCCCGAATATCGCATCTGAGTGCGGCCGATCGGTTGACACGCATAGCTCAGGCAGCGCATAGCGCGGCTCCGTGCTCGTTGTCGTGGCCGGGTTTGTATGTCAGAGTTGGGCTGTGGCGAAGGGGAACTTGAGCTACGACGAGGCTCGCCGATGGTTGGCGGCTCACCCAAGCGAGGGTGCCACCATGCGTCAGCTTCGGCGCCAGGCCCTACGTCTGAATCCTGGCAGTCTGCCAAGCATGGTCGAGGTGCTCGCTCACGGATCCGGTGCCGAGGTCAACGGAGCGTTCAATGTCCTCTATCAACACGGCGCGAGGATGGACTGGGAGGGTGATTCCGCTCAGTCGTGCCGGTATCGCGTCACCCTTCCAGACGGGAGCGTCCGCACCGTACGACCCGACAACCTCACACCCGATGACTTCGAAGAGGATTGGCCGCCGTCGGACGAACAACCAGCTGCCGACACTCAGTCCCTCGCCAAGTCGTGGCGCAGCGAGGCCATCCTCGCGGTCCTAATGGCCGCCATGATCGTCGGAGCGCTAGAGAGCAGGGGTGTCGCCCGTTTGGCCTTGACGGTTCTCGCTGTTTGCATGGGTGCGCTGCTCGCGTGGTCGTTGATTATCCTCACGCTTATGACCGCGGTCATCGCTGCGGTCGCGCAGCTCGGGCGGGGCAGACGACCCGATGATGGCGGCTCCGAGTAGCGGTGCAGCCCAGAAACAGGGGTTTTGAGTTCTATCACGCCTCAGATGGATCCATCTGCTCGGCAGTGGGATCGCCCGCCTCGCCCTCCGGAGACACGCCGAACGACGGGGTGCAGCGCACGGGATGTCCAAGCGCCGAAGTTGTTCGAGACTGCCGAGAATGGAGAGGTGAGGCAGGAGTGGTGAGACATCTGGCTGTCGGCCGGGTATTACCCTTCGCCTCCGGCGTTCCTTCTCCGTCGCGCGTGACCGATGGCGACTGCCGCGCGTGTCAGCAAGCCGAGGAATCCGGCGGCGATCATCGCCGGTCCCGTTGACCTGGCGTAGCCCGAAATGGCCACGCCGACGATGATAAGCGCATGACAACAGGCTCCAGCCGCAAAGTACGTCCTCCGGGGATCGCGCCTTCGCCACTTCTGGACGGCGATCGCCACAATCCCAGCCGTAAGCGGCGCTAGTAGGGCCGCGAACACGAGCCCAACCCACGGATTCACGATTGTCGCGAGCGCCACACCAGGCAGCTTGCCTCCGCGGCCGCAGCGGTGCCAATGATCCGACGCGGCCAACATGGTGTCCGATTGACGGACGTCTCATCTGTGCGGCCTCCCACAGCCGCCGGCAAGGCCACCCAGATCGACTGTGAGGAGCAATCCGGTGTCATCATCGCGCTCGGACTCGATCAGGGACAATGGCGTCGGGGCTCTCCCAGGTCCCCGCGGCGCGGACGGGTGGGAGGGTTGGAGTCATCGGTCGCATGACCATGCCGAGTTGTTCGTTGTCGCACGGCCCGAACCCTTTGGGTGAGACCCTCGGACTGGCGGGGCGGATAGACGGCGTTGACCTATTTCTTGACCTGGAAGGTCGAGGCAGCCGAGCAGCGGGCCACGAAGCCGCACTTATCGACGACTCAGCTACCGCTGGTTGGCCGGCGGCGCCAGCCGCGGCGCCGGGACGACCATGGCTGGGTGCAGCAGGATGCAGTCACTCCTGCGACCCGGCGTTCGAAGAGACGATGGCGGCCACGGTCTTGCGGCCGAGTCCGGAGACATCGGCGAGTTGGCAGATCGACGCACCGGCGCGATGCGCGACTCGAATCATGTCGTCACGGATCCGGACTTCCTTGGCCGCCCTAGCTGCACTTAGACCAACTACGACGAGAGCCGAGCCAGCCTCGCCTTCTTCGCCGCCCCTGTACTTATCCATCGCGGCCGTCACCGCGGACACCTCGGCGTCGGAATAGCTCATGGTCTCCCGGAGCGCCAGAGCGAACTTGCCCCGGATTGCCATCAAAAGCGGCACTCGGGGTGACATCTCGCCTCTGGCTTCCGTGTCGTTGAGATGCGCCAATGTCATCCCAAGAAGTTCAAGCGCTTCGACTCGGTGCAAGCTCTACTCTGACCACTGGTCCCATTGTAGCCACCAACAGTCCGAGACGGACCGCGCCCGATTACCTGATTTGGGCGGACACGGCGAGGACCACGGAGGGCACGTCCAGCACCAGATCGAGGCTCGGGCAACGCTGCAACCGGCATGCAGTCCTGAGCATCTAGCGGGTCGGGACTAGGCGGGTTCCGCTCAGACGATCGCGCGCTCCATGGCTCACGTCAGCTTGTTCCCCGCTACGGTCGAGGAATACCGTATCCCATATTGACGACTCGCCTCCTTCTAGAACCGCTTGTCGAGGCGGACACGGCCGCGTTCGTTGCCTATCGTCAGGACCCGGATGTGGCTCGGTGGCAGTCGTGGGAATCCAGCTACTGCGAGGTAGACGCTGCTCTCCTCATCGCGAGCCAACCATCGAGCGACCTGCCTGACCGCGGCGGGTGGATTCAGCTCGCCATCCGTCACGCCGCCACCAGGGACCTCTATGGCGACATCGCAATCCACGTCATCGACGATCAGCCGGACACGTTCGAGATCGGCGTGACTCTCGCACCCGCCGCGCAGGGTCGGGGAATCGGCACCGAGGCCGTTGGGGGGGTGCTGTCGTACCTGTTCGACGAAGCGGGAGCTCACCGTGTCGTGGCGTTTTGCGACGCCCGTAACGAGCCAGTCGCTCGACTCCTGCGACGAGTTGGAATGCGCCACGAGTCACATCAGCTTGACGCGGACTTCTTCAAGGGTGAGTGGTCGACACTCGACGGCTATGCCGTACTCGAACGAGAACGCTGAGTCAACGAGCCGTTCCCTGCCAGACTTCGCCACCGACAAGGCGATGTCCCCGTGACCAGATTGCGTCCGATCTGGTGTGAATCGCCCAAGGCGACCAATCATTCCGCCGCGGCGGCCAGCGTTCTCGACTAGGCGCCGGAGCCGAGCGAACAGATCGACGGGTAGGTGCCATAGCGCCTCGAGCCAGAATTGTCTCAAGTCAGCGATCACGGAATACTGCGGCGGCGATGAGCAGAAACATGACAAGGCCGAAAAATATATCGATGAGGGCCACCGCCGGACCCCCGACATCTCGGTACTGAAGGTCGGCGAGCACAAGGAAGACAATAAGCAGAATCAGTCCCAGAATCACCCGCAGGAACGGAGATTTGGGGCTTGTTAACCGCACTTCTTTTGACATTCTGTGTGATAGAGAGGACTCTTCACGAGAACCGCGAAAGTTCCCACAGCTACCGCGAATATCTCCGTCGTGACTGACCTATACCCACAAACGGACCCTTACAACGCCCTGACGTGGCCCGACACGGTCGGATGCTGGTTTTCGGCGAGGGGGGAGTTCGGGCGGCGCCAGATTGTCCAATCTGGGCTGCCTGGCTGACCATCGTCCTCAGCGCCGTGCGAGCAGATCGATGACTCTCTGCGCTCGTTGTCGTGGCCGGGCTTGTATGCCAGAGTTGGGTTGTGGCGAAGGGGAACTTGAGCTACGACGAGGCGCGCCGGTGGTTGGCGGCTCACCCGAGCGAGGGGGCCTCCATGCGCCAGCTTCGGCGCGCGGCCCGGCGGCTGAGTCCTGGCAGTCTGCCCAGCATGGTCGAGGTGCTGGCTCACGGATCTGGTGCCGAGGTCAACGGAGCGTTCAATGTCCTCTACCAACATGGCGCGAGGATGGACCGTGAGGGTGATTCCCCTCAGTCATGCCGGTATCGCGTCACCCTTCCAGATGGGAGCGTCCACACCGTCCGACCTGACAACCTGGTACCGGAAGACTTCGAAGTGGACCGGCCGCCGTCTGATGAAGGACTGGCTGTCGACACTCAGTTCGTCGCCAAGTCGTGGCGCAGCGAGGCCGTCCTCGCGCTTCTAACGGCCGGTATGACCGTCGGAGCGCTGGAGACCAAGGGCGTCGCCCGTCTGGCGTTGGCGGTGCTCGCTGTCTGCACGGGCACGCTGCTCGCGTGGTCGTTGATCATCCTCACCTTTACGACCGCGGTCATTTCCGTGGTCCCCCGGCTCAGGCGGGGCAGGCGACCCGATGATGACGACCCCGAGTAGCCGCTGCCAGCCCAGAAAAACAGGGCATTGAGTTCTCTCACGCGCCAGAAGGATCCATCCGCGCGGCTCTGGATCGCCCCCTCGCTCTAGAAGACACCCCGATCGGTGGCTCGTCATCCGTCCTGCCCGAGTCCGGTCGCGCTTGATCTGCCGGTCGCGTCGGCCACGTCAGGCGAGGACCCTTGCCCCGCTCTACTACGGATCAGCCGCTTGCCGCGAGGGATTGTGGGTGCCCGCAGCACGATGTTGCATGGCCAGGCCCCGGAGGCGCTCGTGAGTCTCGGCGGCTGAGCGCTAGACGAAGTCAAGCCGTCCAACGGAAGGCGATCGGTCGTGTTGTTCCGTGCGGGTCCGGAAGCGCCGTCGCCGAGTCGGTGCTTGCGTCGCCAGCCCTGGGCCGCCGCCGGTGCCACCGCGATGGTGCGCTGCGATACCCCTTGACTAGACAAAATGACAGTGCTGTGATTCGAGGTCGGCGCAGCCATAGGTGCCGGCGCGAGGAGGCGTTGATGAGCGAGACGACGATGAGCAAGGCCTTGGTCTTCACGATCCTCCGCCACGCCGAGGACTTCCCCTGGAGGGTGCAGGAAATCGGGCTGATGGGGTTGCGCCTGGACGAGCGGCGGGAGTACCGCCTGCACGTTTGGAACCCGAACTTGAGCGCTGGTGACCCGCCCATCCATGACCACCCTTACGACTTCACCTCGGCGATCATCGTGGGCGAGGTGACCAACACCCGGTACGTGGAGGATGCGGCGGGCGACGAACACATCCGCTTGCGATACTCGCTGCCCGACGAGGAGCAGCGGCGATCGGACACGGTGAGATTGTCCGCGGCGGCTGAAACCCTCGGTGAGGGCGACGAGTACCGTCAGCTGGCCCATGAGCTCCACGCGAGCTGGCAACAGCCCGGGACGGTGACGGTCATTCGGTGCTCCTGGGGGGTGGCACGTGAACTGACGGTTTGTCTGCGAGACGGAGCCTCCTGGCGCTCGGGACGAGCTCGGGATGCGACACGCGAGGAGATCAAGTCGATGAGCGCGAGGGCTCTGGAGTGGTTTTAGGCCCCCCGCCTTTGCCACTGTGATCCTCCCCAGAGATCGCGACCCACGCTTCATAAGCATTCGCCGCGGGGGGACGCTTACGGACTCCGACCATCGGCTCCTGGCTTTGTGGGCTGCCGTTTGCGCGGAGTACGTTCTGCACCTCTTCGAGTCGGTGCAGCCCTCGGACCCGCGGCCTCGCGAGGCGATCGAGCAGATTCGGGCATGGGCGTGCGGCGAGATCACGATGTCTCAGTCCCGAGCGGCGGGTGGCCATGCCATGGCTGCGGCAAGAGAGTTGAGCGGAGCCGCTCGCCACGCCGCATATGCCGCCGGCCAGGCGGCCGTGGTGGCCCATGTAGCCGCCCACGAGCTTGGTGCTGCGGCTTACGCGATAAAGGCCGTGCGTGCGGCGGCCCCCGGACCGGAGGGTGAGCGCGCCGGCAGGCTCGAGTGCCGTTGGCAGCGCGAACAGCTCCCGGATGTGATTCGCGTACTCGTCTTGGAGGATCAGCGGTTGCGAAACGAGATCTGCTGGTCGGTCTTCGTCTGTTGACGGCGTGACGGCTTGTATGCACTGCCCAGCAAGGGCTTCGACCCGCTGGGATCATCCGACAGTCCCGATATCGACCACGGCCGTCCCTCGCGAGTTCCGCCTCAAAACTGAAGCTCTTCGAGTTGGGTCTCGAAGGGGGTGTCGGTGGCGCTCTTTCGATCGAACTGGACAGTCGCGGTCAGATCTGAACGGTCCATGGCACGGCACGTCGATGGTTATCCGGGCTGCAACGTGGTCGACGCGGCGGGTCGACGAGGCACCCCCGGCTACGGGTTGGGTGGGATCCAGGGGAAGGATGCGCTGACCTGTTGCGGATCGGTTCCGTCGCAGCCCGTCGACACCGTGGTGATGGTGATCATGGTCGGTTTGGGAGTGACATAGCGGTGGGTCGGCGGGCCGGGCGGGACGCCACCCAGCAGGACCCAGCTGAACCCGGGCCACCCGGAGGCGTCCATGATGCACGGATTGGGGTCGCCGGGGTAGCTCTGGACGGTGGTCCCGTCGCCCCAGTTGAGGGTGAAGCCGGCGATGTGGCCGTCGGCATCACTGGCCTGGGCGAAGGCGACCGCCAAGGTCGGGTCGTGCAGTTGCGATGGGACCCGCCCGTCGTCGACGTGCAGGAGGGGCAGAATCGGTCCCTGGGCTGTTGAGGGGCCCGGGCCGACGTCGACCGAACTGTAGAAATCGCCGATCGTCTCGGGGTTGTCGCACAGGCTGGCGGCCTGAAAGAAGAAGGCGATGCGGCCGGCCTTGTTGAACGTGTGGGTGACGACATGGTGCAGCGTCGCCGGGAGCGTGACGTTGACGCACGCCGCCCCGTTTGGTGCGATGGGCTGCCACGACATGGTGGAAGCGTCCATGGGAAAGAGTTGCAGGGCACAACACAGCAGCCCGGCGGGGGCCGTTGCGGTCTCGGTGAAGGTCACTGGTTCACCGGCGTTCGGCGTTGCCGGGGCCATTTCGATGGTCATGTTGATCCCGTTGGAGACGGCGGACCATAGATGCTGGCCTGGCTGGTACGCGACCGTCACGCTTCCCCGCGGACGTGGACCGAAGTCGCTTCCTGCTGGCGGCGAGGCCGGCTTCGTTGCGGGGAGCGCCTTCGGCTGGGGAGTCTTCGTTGTTGAGGGCACCTGGGTGGTCGCCCGCGTCGACGCGGGCGACGCGATCTGGGCCGTGGGCACCGCGGCCGTCGTCATAGCGGTCGGCGATGGAGAAGAAGGCTTCTGGGCGGGGGCCGCGGTAGACACGACTCGACCGGCGGTTGGCGCCCGTTGGGCCCACACCGCCCCGACACCCATCGCCGAGACCACCGACACCGGAACCGCCACGGCCACAAGCCGAAGCCACCGCCGCGAGCGGGGCTTCGCGTCCACAATCACAATTGTCCGCCTTATTTCGGGGTGCCCCGGCTGGAGCGGAATCGCAGCGTTCCCGACCTCGGCGCTGCCAGGCCAATGGTGGGGTTCGAACCACGAACTGTCCATGGTCAGGAATGACTAAATCGGGGTGGTCACGGCCGCGTTCCGGCCCCTGTCTCAGGCCCTCCCGGTCCGGGATCGGTCGAGGTCGCATCGCGTGCGGTCCCGCACTGTCAGAACCCCAGCCAAGACCACCTTCAGGCCCCCCGGGGACGGTCCTCCCGGCACTGCATAATCTCTGTGAACGCCTCACAGAAGCCCCGAAAATGCGGTGTCCGCTGCTTGAACTGCGTCTAGTAGCGATCCGACCTACGAATACCGCTGGGTCGAGCGCCGCCGCCGGCGACGGGCGCCCGGTGCGGTCACCACTGCCAGGCACAACAGCAGGGCGAGCCCCCCGACCGCGGCGAGTGGCCACAAGGTTGTGGGCGTCGAGTGCGAGCCAACGACGGCCGACGCGACCGGCACCGAGGCGGCCGGACGTGCGGGCGTGGGGTCGGACCGGGCCGGAGCGGCGGCGGCTGTCGGATCGAGAGCCGAGAGGTTGACCGCAGGCAGCCGGTCGACGCCTCCTTCGGCGGCGACAGCTGTGGCGAAACCCTTGTCCAGCAGCGCCTTGGCCGCGGCCGTCGGGTTGTCGCTGTGCAGGACGACGGCCAGCATGGTTCGCCCCCCGACTCGGGCGGCCGCCATGACGCAGGCGCCGGCCCGCTTGGTGTAACCGGTCTTCACGCCGATGCCGCCCGCGTAGGTCGTGAGGAAGAACCTGTTGTGATTGGTGAGGCGGTGATGCACGTTGTCCGGCCCGTCGAAGTAGTACACCGGCGTGGCCACGATCGACGCCAGGGACGGGACGGCGAGCAGCGCCCGGCCCGCGATGGCCAGGTCTCGGGCGCTGACCAGGTTGCCGCCGTCGACGCCGTCGGGCCCATCCAACCCCGCCGGGTCCTGAAGGACCGGGTTGTCGGTCATGCCAAGCGCCAACGCCGTCTGGGCGAAGATGGGCTGAAATCCTTCGAGCGTCCCTCCCAACCGTTCGGCCAGCGCCACCGCGGCATCGTTGGCCGACGACAGCAGCAGGGCCCGCACCATCTCGTCGGCGGTCCAGACGGCGCCGGACTTGAGCATCAGCTTGTCGGCCGGCGCCGCGGCCGCCCGGTCGCTGATCGAGATGGGCGCGTCGGGGCGCAAGTTGCTGGCTGCCAGGGCTGTGATCACCTTGGTCAGGCTGGCGGGAGGCAGCGGGACCCGGTCGTTGCCGGCGTCGAGCACGTTGCCGCTGTCGGCGTCGACGAGGATCCACGCCTTCGGCGGTGGCAATGGTGGCGCCGTGGTCGTCGTGGGGGCGCCCCGTGCGGTCCCCGACGCCGTGGCCGCGCCTGCGGTGCCGGAAGCCGTGGCGGCACCTACGGCGGCGGTGCCGGAAGCCGTGGCGGCGGCACCTACGGCCGCGGTCCCGGACGAAGCGGCACCTACGGCGGCGGTCCCGGACGAAGCGGCGGCGCCTGCGGTCCCGGACGCTGCGGCGGTCCCAGCGGTGGTGGCGCCCACCGACGCCGGTGCCAGCCAAAGCCCGGCTGTCGCGGCCATGACCACGGCGGCCAGCAGCCACGAAGGGAGTCCCCTGACGCGCCTCAAGATCCGGTGACCCTAGTCAACGGCCGGCGCCGTGGTTGGCACCCCCTGCCCGATCCGAGCGTGCTGGAGGCGAGTACGAGACGCTGTCGGGCTAGCGTCGCTCGCCGTGGATGCCGCGCTCGCGTTCGAACCGGCGACGGTTCTGAAGGACCTGCGAGCGACCCGCAGGCGCCGGCGCATCGCTGATTTCGACCCCTTCGAAGCGTTGTATCGCGCCTACCTGACGGGAATCACGCTGTCCATCGGCGTCCTCCTGCTCTCCGGTGCGACCGGCGACACCAAGATCACGGGCGCCGACCTGGCCGCCATCAAGACCGATGGAGGCGCCTGGGTCGGACTGGCGATCGCCCTCGCCTTCGCAATCGGACTGCGCTCGGGTGGGCGGGGCGGCCCCCTCGTGGTCGAGGCGGCTGACGTCCGCCATGTGCTGTTGGCGCCGGTGGACCGGTCGGTGGCACTGCGGGGACCGGCCATCCGTCAGCTGCGCTTCTTGTTGCTCGCCGGAGCCACGACGGGTGGCATCGCGGGGCTGCTGGCTCTCCGGCGACTGCCGGGGCCTCCTGCCGGATGGGTCGCCTCCGGAGCCGCCGCAGCCGTCCTCGCGGTCGCGGGCGGTTTCGGCCTGGCGTTAATCGCGTCCGGGCGTCGCCTCGGGCGCTGGGTCGGCGGCCTGCTGGCCATCCTGGTGCTCGCCTGGTCGGGCGCCGACGTGGCCGGCCACCGCATCACGTCACCGGCCACCCTCCTCGGGCGCCTCGCACTGTGGCCCCTGTCGGTGCACCCGATCGACCTGGTCGCGGCGGTGGCGGCATTGGCCGCACTGGTGGGCGGCTTGCTGCTCGTCGGTGGCACCTCGCTCGAGGCGTCGGAGCGCCGAGCCGGGTTGGTGGGCCAGATCCGCTTCGCGGCGACGTTGCAGGATCTTCGGACCGTCATCGTGCTGCGTCGCCAACTGGCCCAGGAGCTACCCCGCCAGCAGCCGTGGCTGCGCCTGCCACGCGCCATCCCGAGATCGTGGCTCGCCAGCGAGACCCTGACCCACGCCACTCACGCCACTCACGGCACTCACGCCACCCACACCGCCCAGAGGGATGACCCCAGCGGGCTCACCTCGCGCCGGGGGCGGCTTCGCACCCGCCGCCTCCCGGTGTGGCGACGGGGATGGCATGGAATCTTGCGCTGGCCGGCGCTGCGGTTGGGGCGCGTCGCGGTCCTCGGCGCGGTCGCCGGCGTCTGCCTGGTAGGCGTCTGGAACGGCACCACGCCGTTGATCGTCGTGGCCGGCCTGGCCCTGTACCTGGCGGCGCTCGACGCCACCGAACCGGTGGCGCAGGAGGTCGACCACCCCGATCGGGCGGCCAGCTACGACACGCCCGCAGGGGAGCTCCACCTGCGCCAGCTCGGGCCGCCCGCGGCGCTCATGGTCCTGGTCGGGCTGGTCGGCATCGCCGCTGCGGCTGCGGTCACCGGAGGTTCGACGACGACCTGGCAACTGGGCGCCATTGTCGTACTGCCCGCGGCGGTGTGTGCCTTGGGCGCGGGCGCCATGAGTGTGATCAAAGGCCCGCCCCCGGCCCTCAGCTCCCAGGCCGTGATCATCCCCGAAGCGGCCGGCGCCCGGGCCGTGGGCCGGTTGCTCTGGCCACCGATCATGTCGGTGCTCGGGGTCGTCCCGGTGGTCGCCGCCCGCAATGCCGCCATGCACGGCCAACCGGTCCTCGCCGCCGCCGCCAGCCTCGACCAACTGGTCGGAGTAGTCGCCATCCTCGGCCTGGCGTGGGTGCGTTACCAGGAGGACGCCCACCGTTGGTGGGACAGCCAGGTCGCGGAAGCCAAGCACGCCAGCGGCCGAAGCAGGACCCCGTGAGCAGGGCGGAGCGGCTTGCGGTCGCTCCTCCGGTAACTTTGGCGCCGCCCATGCCCGATCCCACAGAACCGATCACGGTGCTCTCGACGACCGGGCTGAGCAAGTCCTATGGCGACCTGGTGGCCCTTGAGCCACTGGATCTGTCCGTGCCCGAAGGCCAGCGGCTGGTCCTCGTCGGCCACAACGGCTCGGGCAAGACCACGCTGCTGCGGATCGCCGCGGGACTGCTGGAGCCATCTGACGGCGAGGTCTCGATCATCGGTTCCCCGGCCGGGTCGCTGGAGGCACGGGCCGCCGTCTCGTACCTGCCCGACAACCCGGTGCTGTACGACGACCTTTCGGTGCTGGAACACATCGAGTACGTGTGCCGCCTGCACGAGGCCGAGGATTGGCAGAGCCGTGCCGTCGGGCTGCTCGACGCACTGGCGCTCACCGAACGGGCCGACGACCTGCCCTCGCGTTTCAGCCGCGGGTTGCGCCAGAAGACCGCCATCCTCCTCGGGCTGATCCGTCCCTTCGCGCTGTTGCTCATCGACGAACCGTTCGTGGGTCTCGACCCGCCTGGTCGGGCGGCGCTGATCGAGCTGCTCGACGACGCCAACGACTCGGGCGCGACCGTCGTCGTGGCCACCCACCAGATGGATTTCGTCAGCCGAGCCGAGCGCTGTGTCGCCCTCCGCGACGGGGCCGTCATCTTCGACGGGCCACCGGGCCAGGTGGACGTCAACACCCTGGCCGGTTAGCCCTCGGTTAGCCCACGGTGCTCCTCCCGGCTTAGGAGGCCGGGGCGACGGGTAGATCTGGGTCCGACCGGCGGCTGTTCCGTGGCGTCGAACAGTGGGAAAAGGAGGACCCGCGATGGCTGAGGTTGGTTGCTTCCTCTCGAGCGAGGAGCATGGCCCGGGATTTCTCCTCGCCACAGCGCGTCAAGCCGAACAGGCCGGCTTCCACTCGGTACTGATCTCGGATCACTTCCACCCGTGGACCAACCGCCAGGGTGAGAGTCCGTTCGTCTGGTCGGTCATCGGTGCTATTGCGGCGGCCACCGAACTGCGGGTCACAACCGGTGTTACCTGCCCCACGATCCGCACCCATCCGGTGGTCATCGCCCAGGCCGCCGCCACCTCGCAGCTCCTGCTCGGGGGCCGTTTCTCCTTCGGGGTCGGCAGCGGCGAAGCCCTCAACGAGCACATCACCGGCAGCCGCTGGCCGCCCACCGACATACGGCTGGACATGCTGGAGGAGGCCGTGGCGGTCATTCGCGAGTTGTGGAAAGGCGGGATGGTCAACCACCACGGGCAGCACTACACCGTGGAGAACGCCCAGATCTTCTCCCTGCCCGAGCGACCCCCACCGATCCTCATTTCCGGGTTCGGCCCGAAGGCGGTGGCGTTGGCGGCGCGGATCGGCGACGGGTTCGTGAACACCGCGCCCGACGCTGACGCCCTTCGATCCTTCGACGACCACGGGGGCCGAGGCGTCAAGGTCGCGGCCATGAAGGTGTGCTGGGACCGCGACGAGGCGGCGGCCCGCAAGCTGGCGTTCGATCTCTGGCCGACGACCGGGGTGCCCGGGGAACTGAGCCAGGAACTGCCGACTCCGGCTCACTTCGAGCAGGCGTCGTCGATCGTCACCGAGGACATGGTGGCCAGCAAGATCGTGTGTGGCCCTGACCCGGAACGACACGCCGAGATGATCACCCGTTACCTCGACGCGGGCTATGACGAGGTCTACGTCAGCCAGGTGGGTGACGATCAAGCCGGCTACTTCGACTTTTATAACCGGGAGCTCAAACCCCGCCTCGGCCTCTGAGAGGATTACGCCGCGCCTATGGCATCGTTCGAGTCCTGCCGCGACGTGCGACGCCAGATTGGCTATGACGAGCGGCCCTGCACACTGAAGAACATGGCCCGGCTGGAGGCACCGTGACCGAAATCGGCTACACCTTGATGTGCGAGCAAGCCGGCCCAAAGCAGCTGGTCGTCGACGCCGTAAGGGCCGAGGAGGCCGGCTTTCCATTCGCCGTCATCAGTGACCATTATTTCCCGTGGCTCGACGAGCAGGGCCACTCGCCCTATGCGTGGAGCGTTCTCGGCGCGATTGCCCACGTCACCGAGCGCATCGAGCTCATGACGTACGTAACTTGTCCCATCAAGCGCTACCACCCCGCCGTCGTGGCCCAGAAGGCGGCGACCATCCAGGTGCTCTCCGACGGCCGCTTCAGCCTCGGCCTCGGGGCGGGCGAGAACCTGAACGAGCACGTCACGGGCGACGGTTGGCCGCCGGTCAACGTCCGCCACGAACGCCTGTCGGAGGCGGTCGAAATCATCCGGCCCTTGCTCGACGGTGCCACCGTCAACTATCGGGGCCGCCATTACCGCGTGGATTCGGCCAAGATCTGGGATCGTCACGAAACGCCGGTTCCCATCGGAATAGCGGTCTCCGGACTCCAGTCCTGCCGGCTGGCCGGACGCCAGGCAGACTTCATGATCGCAGTGGAGCCCGACCCAGGACTCGGAGAACTGTTCGACGAGCATGGCGGGGAGGGCCGGCCCCGGGTCGGGCAGTTGCCCGTGTGTTACGACACCGACCGCGAGGCCGCGATCAAGCGAGCCCATTCCCAGTTCCGGTGGTTCGGGGGCAGCTGGAAGGTCAATGCCGAGTTGCCCGGCCCGGCCGCGTTCGCCGCCGCGTCACAGTTCGTGCGACCCGAGGACGTTGCCGAGTCCATTCCGTGCGGCTCGGACGTCGGCGACTTCGTCGATGGCGTCCGGCCCTTTGTCGATGCTGGGTTCACCCACCTGGCGCTGGTCCAGATCGGAGCCGAGTCGCAGTCGGCGTTCATCGACTGGGCGGCCCGGGAGTTGCTTCCCGTGTTGGCGACCTTGTAGCGCCAAAATAGGCCAGTCCATGGCCACTATAGGGGCGTACCGTCGTGGCATGGACACCTTCAGCATCGAACCCCAGGGCCCATTCAGCCTGGAGGAAGCAGCACTGTTCGGCTTCGGGCAGCGCTCTGACGCCACCTACGACGGGACCATGCGTCTGGCGTTCTGCCTCGACGGCTACCGGCGACAGGCGGCCGTCGCACTCACGCAGACGGCCGGAGGCGTAGTGCACGGAACGATCTCGGGTATCTCAGGACTCGGGCCCGAGGCGACACGAGACCGGGAGATCGTCGTCACCCAGGTCGCCCGGGTCTTGTCCATCGACCATGACGCCACCGGCTACCAGGCAATCGGCGACCATGACCCGGTCATCGCCCGGCTGCTCGAAGCCGCACCGGGCCTGCGCCCACCACTGTTCCATTCACCCTACGAAGCAGCCCTCTGGGCGGTGATCTCGATGCGCCGACCACGCCAGACCGCCGAGCGGTGGCGGGCCCGTCTCGCCCAGGCCGCGGGCGCCCGCTTCGACGTGGCCGGGCGCCAGATGTGGGCGGTGCCCACCCCCGCCCGCGTCATCGAGCTCGGTGAGACCGGAGTGGCGGCCGCCGCGGGGGTCGACGCGACCCGGGCGCAGCGGATCGTCGATGTGGCCGTTGCGGCCGAGTCCGGCAAGCTCGACGCCGCCACCCTCGCCGGTGTCGGCGAGGACCGAGCCCGAGCGGACCTGCGAACGATTCCTGGAATCGGCCCGTTCTACGCCGACCTCATCGTGGTCCGAGCCACCGGCGTCACCGACGTGCTCCCGCTCAACGAACCCCGTCTGTGCGCCCTGATGGGCCAGCTCTACGGGTTCCCGGGCCCGGTCACTCCCAGGGAGGCGGAGCGGGTGGCCGAAGCCTGGCGCCCCTGGCGAACCTGGGTCGCGGTGCTCGTCCGCGCGGCCGGTCCGAGAATCCTCAGCCAAGAGCCTGCGAACCGCTAGTTCGCCCGTTCACGCTTCCTGCCGGACGGCTCCGAGCGGGGAAGGCCCGTACCGGTTGGCAGTTCTCCCGGCTTTGTCAGTTCTCCCGGACTTGGGACGGCAGAGCTGCCAAAGTCCGCCAAACTGCCAACCGATTCGCTGAACTGTCGGTGGAACACGCTGTGCACGTCCTACCGGGACACCCGCCGGAAGTCGAACGAGCATCCCGAATCAGCTGCGCACCGGTGCCGGCGGCATCGCTTCAGCTAGGCCGAGCAGCAGGTTGGAGGCATGGGCTCATGCGGGGTCGCCTTCGGCCAGCCACGCCCACACCTGTTGCGAGGGGGCTCGGATGCATCCCGCCGTTCCGCGCCCCTTTCGCATGTAACGCCCGGGTCAGATGGCTCCGTTACCGTCCGCGACGGTCCTTGGTGGATCGCCGGATCGCGACGGCGTGACGACGAGTGCCGGGCCCAGTGCGGCGCCTCGGACTACCACGGGCAGGGGATCAGCCGCCGGCGGCAACCGCAGAATCGCTCGACGCGCGCCCAGCGCGTCGCAGATCAGCTCGTGGTCCGAATCATTCTTGTCACTGGATATATCTATTACATCGGTTTGTGGCAACAACGGAGCCGGCAACCCCCGCACCGCGTAGTCAGGCGACGCTGATTTCAGCAATGCCGCCCGAGGCCCCGC
>JAUTXM010000093.1 GCA_030838025.1 Acidimicrobiaceae bacterium | reverse complement strand
GTGCTCATCCGCACCGTTGCCGTCCCCGTCGCCTTGGCGGGCGGGGGCGTCGGGGGTTTGTTCATCCCGCTGGTGGTGGAGGGGGCCCTCGTCGGTCGCCTGTGCGGCTCGGCGTTCGGACAACCGGGAAGTTCGCTGTTCCCCGTGATTGGCATCGCGGCCTTCTTGGGCGCCGGCTACCGGGTACCGCTCGCGGCGCTCATGTTCGTCGCCGAGTCGACCGGTCGCCCCGAGTTCGTGGTGCCCGGACTGATCGCGGCCGTGGCGGCCCAACTCGTGATGGGTCGGGCATCGGTCTCGGCCTACCAGCAGGCCCGCCAGGCCGGTCACCTCGAACGCCGGTTCCAACTGCCCCTGACCGACGTGCTACGGACCGACATCGCGACACTGGCCCCTTCTGCGACCGTTGCCGACCTCTTCAACCACCTGCTGGTTGGGCCCCGGCGCAGCTCGGTCGCGGTCGTCGAACAGGGCCGCTACGTCGGGATGGCGCGCCTCGACGAGCTGCAAGATGTCGCCCAGGACAAATGGGCCAACACCACGGTGGGCGAGATCATGCGCAGCGACGTGGCGGCCGCCGCTCCTGGTTGGAACTTCCGTCAGGCTCTGGCGGCCATGGAGGACGCCGACGTCGACGAGTTGGCCGTCGTCGATGCCGACGGTCGCCTCGTTGGCGTCGTTGCCTCCTCGGACATCCTGCGCCTGAACGACCTCTTCGATCAGGCGACCGAGGATCGTGGCGACCTCGGGGTATGATCACTCGTCCGGGTGCGCGGTGGGGGTACCCGAACGTCAGCTTTTCTTGTGCATGACCACCGGCGTATGCCACACCGGTGCGGCTGCTCCCAATAACCTCATGACGATTCGGTGAGCCCTCCCACTGACAGACGATCCGCATCCAGCGGCGTGCTTGACCCGCTGCCCAATCGGCGGAGCAAGCGATCACTGGATGACTCATGGGCCGACGGTGACCCGAACGACCTGGGCGACCCAGGCGGACCGCTGGCCCGCAGCTTGATCGGCCTGCGCTCGGGCCCCCAGGACGGAGACGACGACACGGGACCCGGCCGCCATGGCGGCTCTGCCCGCGGGCGGTCGAAGACCGGGGCCTACATACCGGTTCGGCGCTGGCCTCGGCGGTTGCTGATCGGCGTCAACGTGATGGTCGCCATGATGCTCATCGCGGCCGGCACCGTGTACGGATACGCCAACTGGCGTTTCAGCCAGATCAGCCGAATCGTCCTACCCCACATCAAGGGTGGCGGCGCGGCACCGGGAGCGCCCATGACGATCCTCGTCGTCGGTAGCGACAGCCGAGCCGCCGACACGGGTTCCGACGCCAAGCAGTTCGGGAGCGCCTCGACCGTCGGCGGCCAGCGGTCGGACACCATCATGGTCGTCCACGTCGACCCCCAGTCCACGACCGCCACCATGATGTCGATCCCCCGCGATCTCTGGGTGCCGATTCCGGGCAAGAACTACAGCCAGCGGATCAACACGACCTTCGACACCGGCCCCGACCTGCTGGTTCAGACAATCGAACAGGATCTTGGGATCAGCATCGACCACTACGTCGAGGTCAACTTCCAGTCGTTTCGTGACGTGGTCAACGCGGTCGGCGGGGTGAAGGAATACTTCCCGACACCGGCGCGTGATGCCTACTCACTGCTCAATATCCCCAACGCCGGGTGTTACAACCTGAGCGGCGACATGGCCCTGTCCTTCGTCCGGGCCCGGCACTACGAATACAAGGTCAACGGCCGGTGGGTGAGTGAGTCCGAGAGTGACCTGGCTCGCATCAAACGCCAGCAGTCCTTCATCAAGAAGGTCATCGCCAAGGCCCAAGGCTCGGGGCTCACCAATCCCATCGCGCTCAACAACATCATCGGCGGGGTCACCGGCAACCTGACGCTTGACAAGGGCTTCAGCCAGAACCTGCTGCTCTCCCTCGGCAAGCGGTTCCGGAGCCTGTCCCCCGACAGCCTGCCCACGGCGACGCTGCCGACCGCCCCGGCGACGGTGGGCGGCGCCGATGTACTGGTACTCCAGCAGCCCCAGGCGCAACAGGCGATCACCGACTTCCTGCACCCCGGGAAGGCGGCATCGAGCACCACCACGGCGCCGGGGCCGAGCACTACATCGAACGTGGCGCCGTCGAGCGTCCGGGTAGCGGTCCTCAATGGCACGGGCCGCCCGGGTGAAGCCGCCAAAGCAGCGGCGGACTTGCAGCGCCAGGGCTTCCAGGTGACCAGCACCCACTCGGCCAACAACTTCAGCTACACATCATCGGTGGTTCGTTACCTCCCGGGCAACGAAGCCAAGGCCCAGCTGCTGGCCAATGCCGTTCAGGGCAGCACCCAGTTGCAGCTCGACTCGAGCCTCCAGGGCGCCGACGTCGAGCTGATCACCGGCCAGTCCTACCTGGGAATCGCCACGGTGCCGGCCAACGGCACGACCGGGACGCCCAGATCGGTAACCGCCACGTCGACACCGGCGACGCCGCCGACCACCACCTACGAACTCCCCGGTACCCCGACGGGCTTCACGCCCCCGTCGTGCTGAGCGGTCCCGCCCCGCCCCTCTAGGCGCGCTTGATGGGGGCCAGCGACAGGTTGAGGCGTTTGTCGCCCACGGACGGGAAATGCACCGTGGCCTCGGCTTTTTCCCCTTCGCCGACCACCTCGAGCACCACTCCCTCGCCCCATTTGGCATGGACGACATCGTCGTTGCGCCGCAGCCCCAGCCCCTCGGCGCCCGTTCCCCGGACCGGCGAGGCTTTTCCCCCCCTGATGGCGGATTCGACAATCGCTTCCCGCCCCCCGAAGGGCAACCCGCCCCCGGGGCGGCGTCGGGGCTCGGCCGCGGCGTTCACGAGCGATGCCGGGACCTCGCGCAGGAAGCGGCTGGGCGGGTTGTACTGGGTCTGGCCCCAGAGGTTCCGGCACCAGGCGTGGCTCAGGTACAACCGCTCCCGGGCCCGAGTGAAACCCACATAGGCCAGGCGGCGCTCCTCTTCGAGTTCGTCGGGATCGCCCAGTGAACGGAGGTGGGGAAAAACCCCGTCCTCCATGCCGATCACGAACACCACGGGGAATTCGAGTCCCTTCGCGGTGTGCAAGGTCATCAGCAGCACATTGGACTGGTCATCGACGATCTCGTCGGCGTCGGCAACGAGACTCACCTGCTCGAGGAACTGGTCGATGTCCTCGGTCTCGGCGGCCGCGCCGAGCAACTCGTCGAGGTTGTCGAGACGGCCTTCGGACTCCACCGTGTGCTCGGCTTCCAGTTCGGCTCGGTAGCCGGTACGCGCCAGGATGGATTCGATGACCGTCGCCGGTGTGGCCTGCTCGGCGAGTGGCGCTGCGGCTTCGGTCGGGACCGCGATGCCGGCGTCGAAGCGCAACTCGTCCAGCAGGCCGACCAGGTCTCGGATCCCGCCCAAGGCTTTGCCGGTCACGCCGGCCGCTTCGGCCTGGCGCAGGGCCTGGTCGAAGGGCTGGTTGTTGGTCCGGGCCCATTTCTCCAGCCGGTCGACCGATGTGTCGCCGATCCCCCGCTTGGGCACGTTGACGATGCGCTTGAGCGACACCTCGTCGGTCGGGTTGACCAGGGCCTTCAGGTAGGCCAGCACGTCCTTGATCTCGCGGCGGTCGTAGAACTTGGTGCCGCCCACGACCTTGTAGGAGATGTTGCGCCGGACCAGCTCCTCCTCGACCGCCCGGCTCTGGGCGTTGGTGCGATAGAAGATGGCCACGTCGCCCCACGAGTAGCGGTCGTGCAGCCGGCCGATCTCGGTGGCGATCCACCGCCCCTCGTCGTGCTCGTCCTCAGCGTGGTAGGTCGTGATCAGCTCGCCACCGACGCGCTCAGTCCACAGCGACTTGGGCTTGCGCATGGCGTTGTTGGCGATGACGGCGTTGGCCGCATCGAGGATGAGCTGCGTCGATCGGTAGTTCTGCTCCAGCACCACCACCTTGGCGTCGGGGAAGGCCTCCTCGAACTGCAAGATGTTGCGGATGTCCGCCCCCCGCCAGCGGTACACCGACTGGTCGGTGTCGCCGACCACGCAGATGTTGCGGTGGCCCTGGGAAAGCATGAGGACCAGCTCGTTCTGGGCCCGGTTGGTGTCCTGGTACTCGTCGACCAGGATGTGGCGGAAACGCTGCTGGTAGTAGTGGCGCACCTCCTCCGCCGCCTGGAGCAGGTTGACCGTGACGAGGAGGAGGTCGTCGAAGTCCATGGCGCTGGCGGCCAGGAGACGGTGCTGGTACTCGCGATAGACCTCGGCGACGCGCCGGTCGAAGATCGTGCGGGCTTGGGCGGCGTAGGTCTCGAAATCGACGAGATCGTTCTTGGCGGCACTGATCAGCCCGTGCACCACCCGGGGCGGGAGCTTCTTGGGGTCCATGTTGAGGTCCCGCAGCACGTAGCCGACCAGACGGTTGGCGTCGGCCTCGTCGTAGATCGTGAACGACGACTTGTAGCCAAGGCGGTGGGCGTCGCGGCGGAGGATGCGCACGCAGGCGGAGTGGAACGTCGATACCCACATGCGTTCGGCGACGGGGCCGACGAGGCTCGCCACCCGGTGCTTCATCTCGTCGGCGGCCTTGTTGGTGAAGGTGATGGCGAGGATCTCGAAGGGTGAAACGTGCTGTTGGTTGACCAGCCAGGCGATGCGACGGGTGAGGACGCGGGTCTTGCCAGAGCCGGCGCCGGCCACGACGAGCAACGGGCCGCCCGGATGGGTCACGGCCGCCAGTTGGACGGGGTTGAGCCCATCGAGGAGCGAGGGCCGCACGGGGAGGGCCGCCGGGGTGGGAGGTGCGGGTGCAGCCTCCACCGGCGCTGCGGGGTCGATCGGCGCTGCATCCACCGGCGTTGCGGGGTCGGCCAGACGGGTCGCGGGGATCCCGGACTCGGTCATGAACCCAACGTACCGGACGGCTGTGACGGCCCGGCTGACCCGCCGGCCGGTCTCGCTGGGATGCTCCCGTAGTCCCGGCGGAGGACGATGATGGGTCCATGGCAACCATAACTGCGACCGCGGCGGGCATCATCGACCTGGGGGGTGACCTCACGATCAACCGACTGGGCTTCGGGGCCATGCGCCTCACCGGTGAGGGCATCTGGGGGCTTCCCCGTGACCTGTCGCAGGCCAAGGAGGTGCTCCGTCGCCTTCGTGATCTGGACGTGAACTTCATCGATACCGCTGACTCGTACGGACCGGAGGTCAGCGAACAGCTCATCGCCGACGTCCTGTATCCCTACCCCGAGGACCTGGTCATCGCCACCAAGGGCGGCCTGGAACGCCCCGGGCCGGGGCAGTGGGTTCCCAACGGCCGGCCCGAATACCTTCGCCGAGCCTGCGAGGGGAGCCTCAAGCGGCTCCGGCTGGGTGAAATCGCGTTGTACCAGTGGCACCGACCCGACCCGAAAGTCCCACTCGAGGAATCGGTCGGGGCTCTGGTCGACCTGAAGAACGAAGGCAAGATCCGACACATCGGGGTTTCCAACCTGGCCGAGGACGAGCTGCGGCGAGCCCAAGAGCTGACGCCAATCGTGTCTATCCAGAACCGCTACAACCTGACTGACCGTAAGTCGGAGGACTTGGTCGACCTGTGCGAGCAGGAGGAACTCGTCTTCATCCCCTGGGGTCCCCTGGCCGATGCCGATACCGGCCCGGTGGCGGAGATCGGCGCCCGCCACAGCGCCTCCGCCCAACAGGTCGCACTGGCGTGGTTGCTGGCTCGCTCACCGGCAATGCTTCCTATTCCAGGTACCGCGACGGTGGCCCATCTCGAACAAAATGTGGCCGCAGCGGCCATCAAGCTCGACCCGGAGGAAATTGAGGAGCTCAACCACCTCATGGAGGGGTAAAAACCACCATCGGCACCGATCCATCGGCGGTGCTGGTGGCAGCCGGTTCCGGACATGATGACGGTGTCCCTGTCCACCGGCGGGGATCAGTAGCGGCATGCTGTGGCCGAATGCTTGAGCGTCGCGGGAATGATCATCGAGGAAGCACTGCGGCCCCTCGTCGACGACGCTCGACGCGCACCCCGGGCGAACCGCAGCGAGGATCGAGGCGCCGCGTTGTACGGGCCAGCTACGGCCTAGCTGCGACCCATCCCGATGCCCTGGGCTCGTTGCAGGGACTTGCCCTCGGTCTGTAACGCCGGGGCAACCAAAACCTCGGCCTTCTGGAATTCCTTCACCGTCTCGTAGCCACAGGTGGCCATCGAGGTGC
Source organism: Acidimicrobiaceae bacterium (assembly GCA_030838025.1). GTDB lineage: Bacteria > Actinomycetota > Acidimicrobiia > Acidimicrobiales > Palsa-688 > JALYXV01. The sequence goes on along the minus strand of JAUTXM010000093.1, from coordinate 6,398 downwards.
GCAACGCACCGAAGAGGTTCATGCGGCCGTCATTCTCGTGGGCCGGGCCGATCAGGACCTCCTGCAGCGTCCCTCGGGTCTCGGTGCGCACGCGCGCGCCCCGAGGCAGCGTTGGATGGAAGGTCGCCATCCCCCAGTGGTACCCCCGTCCGGGTGCTTCGACCGCCGCCGCCAGCGGCGAGCCAATCATCACTGCGTCGGCGCCGCACACGATCGCCTTGGCCACGTCGCCGCCCGTGCCCATGCCGCCGTCCGCGATCACGTGCACGTAGACCCCCGTCTCGTCAAGATGCTGCGCCCGCGCCGATCGGACGTCGGCGATGGCGGTGGCCTGGGGCACCCCGATGCCGAGGACCCCTCGGGAGGTGCACGCATGTCCGGGACCGACACCGACGAGCACGCCCACCGCGCCGGTACGCATCAGGTGGAGGGCCGCCTGATATGACGCGCAGCCGCCCACGATGACGGGGATGTCGAACTCACGGATGAAGCGCTTGAGGTTGAGGGGCTCGACGGTCTTCGACACGTGCTCGGCCGAAACCACCGTCCCCTGGATGACGAACAGGTCAAGCTCGGCCGCGATCAGTTCCTTGGCGTAGAGCGTGGTGCGTTGCGGAGTGAGCGACGCGCACGACACCATGCCCGCCTCCTTGATCTCACGAATCCGCTCGCCGATCAGTTCAGCCTTGATGGGCTCGCCGTAGATCTGCTGCATCCGGGCCGTGGCCTTGTCGGTATCGAGATGGGCGATCTCTTCGAAGAGCGGGTCCGGGTCCTCGTACCGTGTCCAGAGTCCTTCGAGGTTGAGTACGCCGACACCGCCGAGGCGACCGATCTCGATGGCGGTGGCCGGACTGACGACTCCGTCCATGGCCGACGCCATGAGGGGCAGGTCAAACCGGTAGGCGTCGATCTCCCAGGAGATATCGACGTCCTCGGGGTCACGAGTCCGACGGCTGGGGACGATCGCGATGTCGTCAAAACCGTACGCCCGACGTCCCGACTTGCCCCGCCCGATCTCGACGTCTGCCACGGCCGCTCCTCTGGCATTCTCATCCGGTCTGGAACTGACAGAGTACGTCGGGACCAGGTGTCAGCGGTGCGACGGACTCAGGTGCCGCCCGACGGGAGGTGGAGAACACCGAGGGCCACGAGAAGGTAGGCCACGAGACCCAGAATCAGTGAGACCCAACACCACGTCTTGGCGTTGCGACTGGCGCGGAGCGCTCCGTCAATATCGCCGGTCGCGCCTCGCCGGCGGGCCAAGACTGCGAGGATGATGCCCACGACACCCGCAGGGGTGAAGAAGAACACGGCGCAGACGATCGCCCAGTAGAGATAGTTGGGGATCGAGACGCTGCCGGCGGAGTGCTCTGTCGGACCGATCGGGAGAGGTCGGGATCCGGGAGGCGGCGGGGCCCAGCCATTGGGTGGCGGCTGACCCCACCCGTTCTGCGGGGGTGGTTGGCCCCGCCCGTTCGGCGGGGGCGGGTTCCATCCCGTCGCCGGGGGTGGGTTCCATCCTGTCGGCGGGGGCGCGGCAGCGGGACCATAGGGGGTTGTCGGTGCGGAGCCTTGAGGCGGCGGCGGCTGCCAATCGAACGGCGGCGGGCCATTGGAAGGCGCGGGCGGGACGGGCGGGGCGGCGCCCGGCTGAGCGGCGCCCGGCGGGGCGGGGGGGTGTGCGGGAGGAGGCGGGGGCGCAGCCGAGGGCACGGCGACGCTCGGCGGGGCGGTAGAAGGGGCGGACGCGCCTTCGTGCGGGGGCGCAGGCGGCTGTTGCCCCGACGCTGGTGTCCATGAAACCGGCGGGATCCCTTCGGCCGCTGGTGGTGTCCCTGGCGCGGGAACCCATCCGCCAGGTGGCGGCGGAGTCCACGACGTGGTTGGCGGTCCCGACGACGGGGAAGGAGGCGGCGCGGACGGGCGCTGTACGCCTGATGCTCTCGCCGCCGCGGGCGCAGCGACCGCCGCCCCGACCGGGGACGCCCCGGCTTCTAGCTCGTCGTTGTCCTTGCCTGCTTCGGCGCCGGCGGGAGCGAGAACGGGCGCGGAGCGTGGTGGAGGCGGCGCGAGGGAGCCCCGGCAGCGGCTGCACCGCTCTGCTTCGTCGGGGTTGACGGTCCCGCACCGGGGGCACACCATGGCGGTCCGAGGCTATCGGGGTTACCTGGGGGTCGCGCGGCGCGGCCGAGAGCTACCGTCAGCGAATGCGCGGGCTGGGGACGATAGTCAATGTCGCCGCCGTGCTGGCGGGCAGCATCATCGGCCTGCTCGTCGGCCCTCGCCTACCAGAACCGATGCGCGACACCGCGTACAAGGGCGTCGGACTGGTCGTACTGGTACTCGGCATCCAACAGGCTCTCGCGAGCCGCAACTTCGCTTTCCCCCTCGCCGCAATCCTGATCGGTGGTCTTGTCGGCGAAGCGGTCGACATCGAGTTGCGGCTCGAGCACCTTGGCGACCGCCTCCGACGGGTCGTCGAACGCAGCCGCCCAACCGACGGCGCCGAGTCGCGTTTCGTCGAAGGGTTCGTCAGTGCCACCCTCATCTTCTGCGTCGGCCCACTGACCATTCTCGGATCGATCTCTGACGGATTGGGCAACGGCGCCCAGCTTCTCTTCATCAAAGCCGCCCTTGACGGCACCGTCTCGGTGGTTCTGGCGTCGACCTTGGGGATTGGTGTCGCCTTGAGCGCCGCCGCGGTCCTGGTGATTCAGGGGATCATGACCCTCGGGGCCAGCTCCCTGCACGCCCTGCTGACGGACCGCATGATCGTCGAGACGACCTCGACCGGAGGGATCCTGATTGTGGCGATCGGCCTGCGCCTGCTCGAGATCGCCCGACTGCGAGTCGGCAACCTTCTCCCCGCCCTCGTCATCGCCCCAGTCGCAGTAGCGATTTTTGCCCGGTAGACCTCGGTAGGGACGCGAAACTATCGTGTGACGCCAACTCTCATGGTTATCTACGTCTTTGGTGGATACTTAGGCTCTATTTCGACCCTGACGGGCTGTCGAAAAGGGCAATTCGGGCGACTGCGACCAGCGTCGAGTTCCGGCTGGCTGAGCCCTACCTGTGGTATTGGCGCTAGGGGCCCGCGGCGTCGACGACGACCCCGCGAGCCCTTCACGGAAGACATCGGTTTCGATTCCGCCCGTGCCAGCGCTATGCAGGTAGGGCGGCTGCCGCGGGACCTCGACGGCGCCTTGGATGCACGGCTGGCCGACGACGGTGCTAGTCGACACCTTCGACAGCCGACTGCTGTCGTGTCGCGCCTGTCAACGGCCGGCGGGTCGAGGCCGACGACTTCCCGGCCCAGGTCACGCCCTGGAAGGTCGAGCACTACCTGGACGAAGCCTGAAGCCCGCCTTCTGGTAGGGATCCAGGTCTCTGGCAGGGGTTTGATAGCCGCTGGCGGTGTCAGATCCCTACCAGAGACATAGATCCCTGCCAGAAACACCCCTCGGACAGACCTACTGGGTGTTTGGAGGGCGGGGTCCTCGGAGCCCTGCGAGGTCGTGGGGGTCGGTGCCAGTCGTGGGCTCAGACGGGCGTTCGCCGGTCGCGGGGCGGTCGAACCGTTCCGGGCCGAGCCGGCCACCACCAGCACCGGCGATCGAGCGGGATCAGGGTTGCAGGGCCAGCTCCAGCAGGTCGCGCAGGATCCACGCCGTAGCGCCCCACACCGTGTCGCCCATCAATTCGAAGAAGCTGATGGACCGGGATCCTTCGCCCGGGATGTCCCAGAGCTCCTCGCGGTAGACGCCGTCCGACACCAGCTCCGCGAGCGAGACATCGAAGGCCCGCTCCACCTCCGCCGGGCTGGGATAGAGCTGGGGCCGGTCGGGAAACACACCGACGAACGGAGTGATCAGCACCTGGCCGCGAACCATGACCAGCGGCGACAGCGGCCCCAGGATCTCGATAACCGATGGGTCGATCCCAACTTCCTCACGGGCTTCGCGCAAGGCGGCCTGGACCGCCGGCTCGCCGTCCTCCAACCGCCCCCCCGGCAACGACACCTCACCGGTGTGCGAGCGCATGCTCGATGATCGTCGGGTGAGAATCACGTGGCTTTCGCCCGCCTCCTCGAACAAGGGGCACAGCACCGCCGCCGGCCGGGTGGCAGGTTCGTGACGCCGAGACAGCCGGACCGGCGGAACCCTCAACGGCGTCGGACCACCCCACCCCCGGCGCTCGAATCCCTGCCGTACCCGGTCGAGCGAGATCGCCTGACGGTGCCCCGGAGGAAGTGCCGCCCACGGTGGCAGCCCGCCTGGCCGGGCGCCCGGCGGGCGGGGGATCTGCTGCTTGCCCCCGCGGCGCGTCGGTACCAGGGCATCCGCAGCGCTGTCACCCACCGCTGGGTTCAGACGATGGGCGTCCAGGACGCAGCGGCCTCTGGATCGAGCGGGATGGGCTCATCGACGCCCGGGGCGTTGCGGGCACGGTCGGCCGCCAACGTCTCGAGCAAGTCCCGCAGCCCCCCGGTCTTCAGATTGGCGATGACCCGCCCGGGAGTCTCCTCGCCGCGCTCCCACTCCATCCACTGGGCCAGGAGCTTGGCGGGGTCAGGTGCGGGACGGTCTTCCATGCCGTCAGACTATGGCGGTGGCGGGCTACTCGGGAACTCCGCTCGTCAATAAGCTGGGTATTCGTCCCGGCCACCGATTGGCACTGCTGTCGGCCCCGTCGGGGTTCGCCGAAGAGTTAGACCTGCCCGACGGTGTAACGGTCATCACCCGCCTTTCGGGCCATTGCGATGTGGTGCTGTTCTTCACCAAAGGGCGCAATGAGCTGGACCGGCGCGTCGAGCGGATCGGCCAGGTCATCGCGCCGGCCGGGGCCGCCTGGATCGCCTGGCCCAAGCGGGCCGCCAAGGTAGCGACCGACATGACCGAAGACGTGGTGCGGGAGGTGGCCCTGCCCCGCGGGTTGGTCGATGTCAAGGTGTGCGCCATCGACGAGACCTGGAGTGGATTGAAGCTGGTCTGGCGCAAGGAGCGCCGCTAACGCGAAAGAACCCCGGGCCCTTGGCAGGACCCGGGGTTCCATCAACGGAAGGGACAGTTACATCATCCCGCCCATGCCACCCATGCCACCCATGCCGTCCATCCCGCCGCCGCCGGCCGCGCCCGCGTTTTCCTTCTCCGGCTTGTCGACGATGAGCACCTCTGTGGTGAGCATCAGGCCCGCGATGGACGCCGCGTTCTGCAGCGCCGAGCGGGTGACCTTGGCCGGGTCGATGACGCCGACCTTGAGCAGGTCCTCCATCACGCCGGTCGCTGCGTTGAGGCCGATCGAGCCGGTCTCACGCTCGACCTGCTGTACCCAGATGCCACCTTCGAGACCGGCGTTGAGCGCGATCCACTTCAGCGGCTCTTCGAGCGCCTTGGCCACGATGAGGGCGCCAGTCGCCTGATCGCCGCTCAGGTTGCTCGCCAGCTTCAGGACCGCCGCCTTGCTCCGGATGAGGGCGGTGCCGCCACCGGCGACCACGCCCTCCTCGATGGCCGCGCGGGTCGCCGAAAGGGCGTCCTCGATGCGGTGCTTCTTCTCCTTGAGCTCGACCTCGGTCGCCGCTCCCACCTTGACGATGGCAACGCCACCCGACAGCTTGGCCAGGCGCTCCTGCATCTTCTCCCGATCCCAGTCGGAGTCGGTCTGCTCCATCTCCTTCTTGATCTGGGAGATGCGGGCCTTGACGTCACCCTCGGTCCCGCCGCCGTCGACGACGGTGGTGGTGTCCTTGGTGACGACGACCTTGCGAGCCCGACCCATCAGGTCGAGCGTGGCGTTCTCCAACCGGAGCCCGACGTCCTCGGAGATGACCTGGGCGCCGGTGAGGATGGCCATGTCGGCCAGCATCGCCTTGCGCCGGTCACCGAAGGCGGGGGCCTTGACGGCGCAGGAGTTGAAGGTGCCGCGGATCTTGTTGACGACGAGTGTGGCCAGGGCCTCGCCCTCGACGTCCTCGGCGATGATCAGCAGCGGGCGGCTGGTCTGCATGACCCGCTCCAGCACCTTGACCAGGTCGTGAACGGCGCTGATCTTGCCGTTGCAAATCAGGACGTAGGCATCCTCGAGCACGCATTCCTGGCGTTCCTGGTCGGTCACGAAGTACGGCGACAGATAGCCACGGTCGAACTGCATGCCCTCGGTGAACTCGAGTTCCATCCCGAAGGTGTTGGACTCCTCGATGGTGACCACGCCGTCCTTGCCCACCCGGTCGATGGCCTGGGCCAAAACGTCGCCGATCTTGCGGTCGGCGGCCGAGTTGGCGGCGACTTGGGCGATCTCGGCCTTGTCGTCGACTTCCTTGGCCTGCTCCTTGATGGCCAGAACCACTTCCTTGACGGCCAAGTCGATGCCCTTCTTGAGGGCGGTCGGGTTGGCAC
>JAUTXM010000076.1 GCA_030838025.1 Acidimicrobiaceae bacterium | reverse complement strand
GACCCGCGAGGAACTCTGGGTCGACTACATCGGCCTGGGCGGTGTCGCGGGCATCGATGATCTGAGCGGTTACCTGGCGGGCGGCCGCGATCTGGCCCGGTTGGAACACAACACCATCGCCCAGGCGCTGAACGAGCGGTTCGTCGATCGAGGCGGGAATCACCCCGTCCCGTATCTCGACTGAGCGCGACACTCCTCCGATGGACAGCAACTTCTACGTTTTTCGCAGCGTCTGGTCGCTCGACGCTCCGGTCGACGACGTCTACAAGGCGCTGGCAGAGCTGGTGGCGTACCCCAGCTGGTGGCCTGAGGTGCGGACGGTCCGGGAGGTGTCGCCGGGCCAGTCGGAGCTGGTGTGCCGCTCCCTGCTTCCGTACGACCTCGTTTTCTCCAGCCGCCAGACTCGACGGGATCGCGGCGCGGGAGTCTTGGAAGCGGCGCTGGATGGCGACCTCGACGGGTTCTCGCGCTGGACGATCAGTGACACGCCCGACGGTTCGGTGGCGGTGTTCGACGAGGAAGTGACAGCCCAGAAGGCTTTGCTGCGCCGACTGGGCCGGGTCGCTCGCCCGGCGTTCGAAGCCAACCACACGCTGATGATGCGCCACGGTCGGCGGGGGTTGCGGACGTTCCTCGCCGGCATGCGCCTCGGACGAGGCAACAGCTCGAGCTGAGATCGAGCAACGGTCGATTCGGAGCGTGTAGAGGTGTTTCGGATGCCTCGCTATGTTCCCGACCTAGCGTGCGTGCTATGACCGGCGTCATTTCGCGGACCAATTGTCGACGGGTCGTTCTCTCCGCGGTACTGATGATGGGCGTCGGCATCGCGACTGGGTGCAGTAGCGGGGGACGCAGCCAGTCAGCGCAAGGCACGACGGCCCCCAGCCGGTCCGTTGCCGAAACCACCACCATCGACGACTCGCCGACGACCGCACTTCCAGCCGGTGCCGTTCCCGGACTTGACGACTACGACGGCGACGGGAAGCTCGATACCACGTGCGGCACGCAGGACTTCGGCGCCGCACTGGTCCTACGCATACCGTGCATGATCACCACCGCCAGCGAACCGGCAGCAGGTACGACGTTGGTGAAAGGGTCGCTCTTCCGGCTGCCCTCTTCGACCGATATCGACCTGCAGGGCATCTCCGGAAGCTTGTTGTTCGCCCGTGACGCCTCCGGCGCAAAGGTTGTCATATTCGTGTTCAACAGCGACGCCCTGTTCGAGACCGGAAGTGCAAATATCGGCAGCACCGACACCCTCAACGGGATCATCCACGTCATCAACGATCGCTTCCCCGGCGGCGCCATTCAAGTGCGGGGTCATACCGACTCGACCGGCTCGGCCGCAGCCAACCAGTCGTTGTCCGAGCGCCGGGCCGCGACCACACGGGATTACCTGACCGGCCACAACCTGAGCGCGGCCGAGATCACCTCCGTCGGACTCGGCAGCACCGTTCCCCTGACAGAAGAGAAGAAGCCCGATGGCTCCGACAGCCCTGAGGGCCGGGCCTTCAACCGCCGGGTGGAGGTCGTGGTCCGAACCACGTAGCGAGCCCCCTCGCGCGGCTCGTGGCGACAAGTCCCTCGGACCCTCGGACGCTGAACCAATCTCCAGCACCAAGGGGTCCGGGCTCCATGGCCAGGGACCCATACGCCGACAAGCCCGGCCGGGTTTGATTGGTTCGATCGCCCGGCGCCGCCGGGGGGTCGCCGAGCGCCCCATCTGAGCCCGCGACTCGCACCGACCCCCACCGTTTCGACGGGTTCGACGGCCCCGACGGCCCCGACGGCCCCGACGGCCCCGTGGCCCAACCCTGACCAGTAGGTCCCCGTTGGAAGCGGTGTTCTGGTAGATCCCTACCAGACCCTCGGTCAGGCTTCGTCCAGGTAGTGCTCGACCTCCCAGGGTGTGACCTGAGCCCGGAAGTCGTCGGCCTCGACTCGGCGACCGTCGACCAGGCGCGATAGCAGGCGGCTGCGAAGGCGTCGACCAGCACGTCGTTGGCCAAGCAACTAAGGCGTCGCGCCTGCATGGCGCTGGCAGTGGCGGGGTCGAAACCGCCGATGTCCTCCTCGAACGGCCCACCGGAGTCGATGTCGGCGTCTATGCCGTGGGCCGCCGTGGCAAGCGGGCCCGAGACCAGCAGGTACGGGTTGGGCGCCGGGTCGGCCAGTCTCCTTTCTCCCGTGACCGCCGCCCCGGCACCGAGTTCGACCGCCACGGCAAGCTCCCGTCGAATCCTTCTGCAACGACTGCGACTCCGATCGCTGCTGCGCAGTCGGCGCAGGATTATTCGATATCGACATCGGCAGCCAGGTCCGGACCGAGTCCGTGACGTGACGGGACGTGACGTGACGTGACGTGACGGGACGTGACGTGACGTGACGGGAACGTCGTGGCCTCCATGCACGTCTGCATCGGATCCGAGGGGTTCTCCTGGCAGGACGGGACACGGCAGAAAGCCAAAGGGATCACCGCGATACCAAAATGGGTCGGGTTGGCGCACCACATCGAGTGCCTCCACGATCCGGCTGTGTCGGCTCACCCGCGAGGAAGGTAGGCGCTGAACTGGAACCATGATCCTTTCGGACTCTCGCTCGACCTATCGAGTAATCCCCGGCAAGGTCGCGGGGATGGCGCTAAGGGATATTGGCGAGCGGCTTCCTCGCCCGAAAGTCGGGACCCGTGCCCGGTCCTAAGCGACTGGATCAAGCAGCCCCGAACTTCGAAGATTCGGGAACTGATCACGGTCCTCGTCGTCCTGGTGATGATTGCGGTCCTGTGGTATCGGCACGACCAGCAGTCGGTGAAGTCAAACGTGGACTGCTATATGTCCCACATCGAGGCCGGGTTCACCGATGCTCAGGCCAACGCCGCATGCCATTAGCCCATCTGTTGGTATCGGCGCACGGTTTCGAGGCTGATCCCGAGGGCCTTTCCGACTCCGCAGCGTGGGCGGAAACACATGAGCTCGACGGATCGCTACCGACCGCTGGCCGAACTTGGGGTCCTGGAGTATCTCCTGGTGCAGCGTGAGGACGCGGCTGACGGCTTCGCGGGGCCCGGCACCCGCTCCTCGTTGGTGAATTAGGACGGGACACGGCAGAAGGCGCAAACCCCGCCTGCCCATTTCCAAATGCAGCGAAAGCTCACCGGGTGGGCCGACGGGCCGCTGGGAGATCTCTACTACCCGCTGTATTTCACCGGTGGGTATGCCGTCCACGGCAAACGGATCTGTACATTCGCACCCCGCCAGCCATGGCTGCGTCCGGGTCACCCTTGATACGGCTCGGGCCTTGTTCAACCGGATACCCGTCAGGACCACGGTCATCGTCCACGAGTGAAGTGATCACCACTGGCCTGACGTCGGTGGTGCTTCCACCAAGGATCTACCCTCCGGGAGGTGACCCGGCGCCGCCCCATCTACGTCGAGTCTCGGATCCGGGCGCCAATGGAGGCGTTGTGGGCGGCGACGCAGGAGCCGGGTCAACATCAGCGCTGGGACGTCCGCTTCGGCAGTATCGAGTATCTCCCGCTGGTTGCCGGCGAACCGCAACGTTTCACCTACGCCACGAGAGTCGCGCCGGGCGTCGTCGTCGCCGGCACCGGTGAGTCATTGGGCGACCGAGACCGAGCCGACGGCTCGCGATGGTCGGGTCTGCGGTATTGGGCCGACGACAAGCGCTCGCTCATCGAGGCCGGAGCGGGCTACTGGCGCTATGTGCCGACCGAGGACGGGATCCGCTTCCTCACCCGATACGACTACCGGACCCGGTGGGGTGCGCTGGGCGAGACCGTTGATCGTCGGATCTTTCGCCCACTGTTCGGCTGGGCGACGGCTTGGAGCTTCGATCGCCTTCGCCTTTGGCTCGAACAGGGACTCCCGCCCGAGCGAGCTCGTGATCAGGCGATCGCCCACGCCGCGGCCGTCGCCGGCCTGAGCGGGGTATGGCTGTACCAGGGCCTGGTGCCGAAACTCTGGAGAGTCGATCCCGGCGAGGTGTCGATATGGCAGCGCTTCGGAATGTCGGAATCCCGGGCAAGGACCGCGGTGCGTACTGCGGGCGCGGCCGAGGTGTTGCTCGGCGCGATGACGATTGTCGGGGCTCGACACCGCTGGCCGTTCGCGGCCACCGCTTTGGCCATGCCGGTGCTCACCGCCGCGGCCGCCACGACTGACCGCAGCTTGTTCGCTCGGGCGTTCAACCCGGCGTCGCTGAACTGGGCCATGACCGCTCTGGCCGCGGTCGCGCTGGCGACCCACGACGGCCGTCCGTCGGGGCGGCTCCCGCTCAGGACCGCACCGGATCGCCAGCCTGACGTCGGCGACCTCCCATGAGTTCGATTTACCAGCAGGCATTGGGCGGCGAGTTCAACCGCCTCCACCCGAAGATTCAGTGGCGCTTCGGATTCTCCTCTGAAGATGGTGTCTGCCAAGTCGGCAGGGGTGTGATGGACGAAATATGGCGCGGTCCTTGGTGGACGCTGCCGTTCCTCCTTCTCGGATCCACTCGACGGGTGCTGTTCCCGACCCGGGGCTCCGATGTGCCCTTCACCATCTCCAACTACGCCTACGTCGACGGCTTCGGTCGGGAAACGGTGACCTGGGCGCGCCGGTTCAAGCTGCGCCGTCGTTACCGTTGCTTCGACGCCACCATGGTCCTCAGCCAGTCCCGGAACCTGGTCATCGACTATCTCGGTACGCATCAGCACCTCGCGGTGGACATCCACTGCTCGGTCGACGACGAAGGGGCCATGTGCATCCGCACCGGGGAGCAGCGGTTCTACGAGGGGCGGGTGGCCTTCCGGTTCCCCATGGTTCTGTCGGGCGTCGCGGAGGTGCGGGAGTGGTGGGACGAGGCGACGCAACAGTTCCGAATCGAGGTGACGGTGACCAACCGGGTGTTCGGCCCGCTTTTTGGCTACCGCGGCGGCTTCACGGTCACCGAGAAGCCATGCTTTCCCGAGGACATCCCCCTCGATGTCCGGCCCCTCCGCGAGGAAGCCCGGGAGTGACGACCGGTCAGTAGCCGGCCGTGAAACGGGTGTTCAGGAACCGCCCCTGCTCGATCTCGTCGACCAAGGCGACCGCAAAGTCCTCGTACGACAGCACGGCGCGACCGTCGGCGTCGGTGACCGGATGGTCCAGTCCCGTCCGGTAGTGGCCTCTGCGCTCACCCGGGCCGAACTCGAGCGGTGGCGGGGAAAAGTAGGTCCACTCGACGCCCTGGGAGCTCCGGTAGTAGTCAAGCGCGGCTGCCTGCCCGGTCGCCACGTCCATGAACTGGGCGGGAAAGCCTGGGCTGTCGAGCGGACGGGTCCCGTCGGGCAACAGCAGCGTTGCGCCTGAACCCATGTGAATGATGCGCGGGCGCGGCTCGGGGAGCGTCGAGATCGTCTCGACCAATGCCTGGGCGGCGTCACGCCAAAGAACGTTCCCGGGGCCGTTGACGGCAACGACGACGGCGTCGGCCCCAGGCACCAAATTCCTGATCGCGTCCGGCGACGTCGAGTCTCCAGACGCAGCGACCGCGCCCGGGGGAAGATCACCCAGCGACTCCGTGTGTCGGGCGACGGCCACGACGTCATGACCGCGCGCCGCGGCTTCGGAGACGATTCGAGATCCCGCCTTACCGGCGGCACCGAAGACGACAATCCTCGACAAGAGCGTCCTTCTTTGTAGTTCGCGTTGTGTGATGAGCGCTGTGGCGAGCGCCGCGGTGACGACGATACGTCGATTCGCGCTGCGCTCTGGATCTGAGCGAGCCGGCGTTGGCGGGACTGGGTCCGCCTGGTCCGCGGCCCGGCGTCTACGAGAGGTCTTCAGCCGCTTGGCGGACTTGCCAATCGCGGTCCGTGAGCGCTTTGGCGAGCGCTTCCTCCACCGCCGGACCCTCGAAGGGCGCCAGCGCGATCACGGCTCGCCGTCGGACCGCGGGCTTGTCCTCCATCGCCGCCAGGATCGCGCTGAGACCAGCCTGGTCGCCGATTGCTCCGAGCGCCGCGATCGCCGCTTCTCGACACAAGGGATCCGAGTGGCCGGTCGCCACGCCGGACAATGCCGCGACCGCAGCTCCCTCCGTCTCGACCCCTCGCTCCCCAAGCGCGAAACATGCCGCCTCCACGACAAGGGGATCGGAGTCCGTCAGTGCGGCGGCGACGCCCGCCACCGGCAGCACCGCGCTGACTTCGCACGCTCGCCGGCGCACGGCGGCGTCATCGTCCGAGAGAGCTGCCTCAATATCGCCGACGGTCAGGTGCCCCATTCGCAGGAGCGCTCCCAGGGCGGTCGCCCGGACGTCGCCCGCGGGATCGACAAGTCCTTCACGGGCCACGACTTCGTCGCCCGTGAACCCCGCGACCGCTATCTTGCGCCGGCGGGCGACGATGTCTGTGACCTTGCTCTTCGCCACCCGGTTCAGCCGTTCAGGGCGTGTTGGAGGGCGATGACGACCGCGCCGATTGCCGCCGCCAAAATGGCGGCCAGCAAGACGCCGAGCACCACGGTTGTCAGCACGAGTTCGAACGCTGATCGGACCCGGCGCCACACGGTGATCGGGTCGCGGAGGCGGCGGCTTTCGGTGCTGTGGGGACGAGTGGCGCCGCCAGGCCGCGTGCCACGCGGTCGTTGGGCTTGTTGACCCGGTCGTGTGGGTAGTGCGACCGTGCCCCCGGCCCCCGCGGGACCGGTAACGCCGCCGACGGCCACCGCGCCTCGTCCTGGCCCGGCCAGCGGCGGCGCGCCCATTGCGCCGGGCATGGGCGGCCGCGGCGAGCCACGACGCGGCGGCGCTTGGGCTGGGATGGGTGGAGCGGCGGCGCGCAACGAAGCTCGAGCAACCGGACGAGACTGGGTCGGGGCGCCAGTCGGCGCTCCGACCGGGGGCTGAGAATGCATCTCGGGCGCCGGTCCCCGAGTCGGCTCGGTGGGTGGTGAGGGAGGAGCCCCCTTGAGCGTAGGGGTGAGGTTGGCTGGCGGCTCGGACGCGAGCCGCGGTGCACCCGAGGGTTCGAGTGACTGTGAAGGAAGCGATACGACGGGCGGCGATTCGATGGGCGCCTGTGTGGCGGTTGATGGGGCGGGTGGGTTCGGTGCCGGTTGGGTTGGTCCCGGCGCGGCGGGCGCCGCGCCGGGAACTGAAGTCGGCACGACGGGTGACGGGGGCGCTGCGGTCGGCGTCGGAACCGGTGGTGGGGGCGTCGGGACTGGCGCTGTCGTGGCGGGTTTGGCCGGAGGAGGAGGCGGAGGTGGGGGAGGGCTGAGCGAGGGGATCTGGAATGAGCGGGTTGGCTCAATCGCGGGTGCGGCCGCGTCGGGTCCCGAAGTTGAGGGGGGTGGGAAGAGGGGAGTATTGACCGGGGGCGGCGGCACCTCTAGGTGAGGGGCGGCGAACATTTCCACCGCCGGAGGTGGGCCTGCTTGCTGGGTTGGAGCGGGCGGAACGTCCGCCGATGCACCCGCTTCGACCAGTTCGGGACCAGCCGGAACTCCGTCCGCTTCCACCATCGGTGGCGTCGACGATGGAGCCGGCCTTTCCAGGCTCGGTGCCGCCGGTTCACTCGTTTGCTCCTCGTCGGCACGTGTGGCCGTCGTCGGCAGGTCAAGCGGTTGGATGCCGACCGCGTCGTCCCAAGACAATTCGGGAGCTGCCTCGACCTCGGGCGTAACAGGAGCACCTTCGTTCGCTGTTGCCGCCCCAGCATCGGCACCGATAGTGGTGTCTTCGGAGACCTGGTCGGTTACCGACGAGGATTCGTCCCGCGTGACAGCCAGAGCGCCTGCTTCGGATGCAACGGGTCCGGGTGTGTGAAGTGCCTCGTCGCTTGGCGCGGCCACCGGTTCGTAAGCGTTTGGTTCTGAGACAGGTTGGGTTGGCGGGCGTTGGTTCTCCTCGACGGTGCCTTGCACTGGAGCAGGCTCGACTGTCTCAAGGGCGGCGTCTGGCTGCGGGAGCGTGGCTGCGTCTTCGGCTGGTTCGTCGGGGCGGGTTGACCCGGCGACCGGCGAACTCGGCTCCGACAACTCCACGGGCTCTCGGACCGAGGCGCTGGCTTCGGCATCCTCACTACTTGTTTCCTGCCCGGACGGTTCGACCAGGAGGTCCGTCGTCGCCCGTGGGGTACCCGATTCTTCGACCGGAGCGCTCGGATCCGATGCGCTGCCTGCGGGAGTCTGTTCGACATATATCAGCGAGCTGACTTCGGAAGCCTCGGAGATTGGTGCTGGAGGGCCGGGATCGGCGGTTTGGGTGTCCGGTTCCGGCAGCGGGCTGGGCTGGGGGGCCGGGGCGATGGAGTCCGTCGGGCTGGGCTCAGGTAGTGGTGGGGACTGGGGCAGTTCGGCGGCGGGTTCGGGCGGACTGGGCTCGGGGGTGGGGGTGTCCGGTTCTGGCGGCGGGCTGTGCTGGGGGGACGGGGCGATGGACTCCGTGGGGCTGGGCTGGGGC
>JAUTXM010000069.1 GCA_030838025.1 Acidimicrobiaceae bacterium | reverse complement strand
GCGTTGGGAATGCCTACGTCGGCAACTGAAGTTCAGGAACGCTGAGGCTCAGGGACGGCTGGCGTAGACGTAGGCGCTCGACAGCGCCTGGACCTGCACGACGGTGCCGGTGTGGGGCGCCGCGATGATCTGGCCGCCGCCGATGTACATGGCCACGTGGGCGCCGGTGTCGGCGTAGAACACCAAGTCGCCCGGTTGCAGTTGGGACATCGATATGTGGGTCGTGGCCGCGTACTGGCCGCCGGAGAAGTGGGGCAACGACACCCCGCCATGGGCCCAGGCCCACATCGTCAGTCCGGAGCAGTCGAAGCTGTCGGGCCCCGCAGCGGCCCACACATAGGGCAGGCCCAGGCGGGACATGGCCGCGGCCACCGCGGCGGCGGCGCCGGAGCCGACCGGCGGTGCCGGACGGGTGGTGACGGGGCTGGGCGATCGGACGGCAACCGGCGTGGGCGTGGCGCGAGTCGCCAACGCCGCGGTCGGAGGACCGGCCGCGGCGGACGGGGCACGCGGCGTCGCTTGGGCCGCGACGCTGACTTGCTGGCGAGCCAGGAGTGCTTGGGCCTGCCGAGCCTCGTCAGCCTGCTTCGCCGCTTCTATCTGGGCCACCTGGGTTGCGATGTCGCCCTTCACCTGGGCCAAGGTGTTGCGAAGCTGCTGTTCGGAGGCCACGGTGGCGCCGCGGGCCGAGTCGAGCTGGGCCGCCTTGCGGGCCGCATCTTGGCGGGCCGCCTGAAGGGAGGCGGTGGCGGACTTGGCCTCGGCGGCGGCGGTGCGGAACCCGTCGAGGTGGTCGGTCTGGGTGGAGGCCAGGGTCTGCACGTAGGCGGCCCGCAGGATTGCCGTCTGGGCGTCGACCGTCCCACCCGCGGTGGCGGCGACGGTCCCGCCATGGATGTAGGCGCCGACGGAGTCGTCACGCAGCAACGAGCGGGCTTGGGCGGCGTCGGCATCGGCCCGGGCGACCTTGGCTGCGGTCTGCTCCAAGTTGGCCTGGGCCGCCTGAACCTCGAGCACCGTCTTGTTGTACTGCTCCGACAACGCCGCTTCCTTGGCGCCCAGGCTGTCGATCTGCTGCGCCAACGCTCGCGCCTGGGCTTGCTTGTCGGCCACCGGGTCCGCCCTGGCGGCGCTGGTGAAGAGGCCCGAACCCAGCACGGCGACGGTGACTCCGACCGCCAGGAGCTGCGCGCCACGAGGAAAATCCTTTGTGCGCAAGATCACGATAGGCCCAGACCCTAGACGGCTGAGCCGGTCGGATCAACGACTCCCCCGAGAAATGGGCTGCGCCGGTGGGGCTGATCGGGTGTCCTTGGGACGCTTTCGACGGCTGTCGGGCGGTCTCTATGGGTTGCCCGACAGGTAGCCCCGAGGGTTCTGAACCTGGCCGTTGATGCGAACCTCGAAGTGCACATGGGGTCCGGTGGAGTTCCCGGTGGAGCCTTCGTACCCGATGACCTGGCCCTGCGTCACGGTCTGGCCGACGGTCACGGCGAGGCGGGATTGGTGGCCGTAGCCGGTGACCAGCCCGCCGCCGTGGTCGATGAGGGTGTAGTTGCCGTAGCCGCTGACCCACCCGGCGAGGATGACCACGCCCGCCTTGGCGGCATGGATGGGCGTCCCGAACGGCGGGGCGATGTCGATGCCCGGATGGAAGCCGCCCCAACGAGGCCCGAACTCGGAGGTGACCGGACCGTGCACGGGCCAGATCAACCCCGACGCCGACACGGGCCCGGCCGCGAAGGAACCGCCCGACCCGGCGTGGGCCGCGATCAGGGCTTCGATGCTGCCTTGCTGAGCCGCCAGGGCGGCGCTCTCAGAGGTCAAGTCGGTGATGCGCTTCTGGAGGTCGTCGTGGGCCCGCTGCTGAGCCGACCGGGCCGCGCTCAACTCCGCCGCCCGCTGGGATGCCACCTTGCTCCTCGCCGCGGCCGTCGCCAACGCGGCCTGGACCACTGACTTGGCTTGGAAGCGGTCGCGCTGGGCTTGACGGGAGGCGTCGATGGCGTCGCTCTGGTTGCCGGCGGCAACGCTCAGCAGCGCTTCCGCCCGGGCGAACTCGTTGACGTCGAACAGGGCGGTCGAGGCGGTGGGTTGGAGGGGCCGCATGTAGGCCTGGAGCGCCGCGTTCTGCAGGTTGCGTCGGGTCTGGTCGAAACGGGCGGTGGCCTCCCCGAGGCGGCGGGAGGCCTCGTCGACCTGGGCGGTCGCGGTGCTCTGTGTCCTCCGGGCGTCGTCAAGTTGGTTCTGGCTGGCCGAGACTTCGGCGCTGAGCGCGTTCAGCCGGTTCTCCACCGCGGCGTCAGAGGCCTTGGCCAGGTCGAGTTGCCCCTTGACCAGCGCTTGTTTGGCCTTCGTCTGGTCCCGTCGGGCGGTGGGGTCGTCGGCACCCGCCGGCGCGGCGTGAAGGAGCGCGGCGGCAGCCATGGTTGTAGCGAACAGAACGCGGAGGCGCACTCGGGGCCGTGCTCCTTTTTCCGACGGGCGGTACACGAAACGGTACGGGACGCGCTCGAAGGATTCAACTATGCCCCCTTCGGGGCGCGGCCACCCCTTGGACAACGTCCTTCTGCCCGGGGGATGCCAGCCGCCGGGTCCCCTCGGGCGGCGGGACCGGCCCGACTGTCGTCGAGCCGTTAGTCCTTACCAACCATGACGTCGGTCGACTTGACGATGACGCGGACGGCGTCGCCTTCGGCCAGTTGGAGACCTTGGGCCGAGTCTTTCGTGATCGCCGCGACGACCTCTTGGCCGCCTTCAAGTTCGATCACGACCGTCGACATGACCGCGCCGTGCTCCACGGACGTGACCGTTCCGGCGAGTTGATTCCGGGCGCTTATCCTCATGCGGCTCGACCGTAGTCCTGCGCGACCGTAGTCCTCCCGACCGGGGCCGACCGGGGCCGCCCGGGAGCGACGACGACCGCGAGCGGGGTTGCGGTCAGGTCGGGTAGATGTCGATGTCGGTCGCCTTTACCGAGGCCCAGAGGGAGCCACCGTCGGCGAGATGGAGGTCGGCGACGGCCGCGGCGGTGACTTCGGCGATGAGCGGTACCGGGCCGGCGATGCGGATCCGGGCCCGATCACCGACCAGGTGGAGTTCGCCGGCCTGGCCGACCCAGACGTTGCGGGCGCTGCCTTCGGGACGTTCGCGGTGCAAGGTGACGGCGTTGGGCCGAAAGGCCACGAAGGTCGGACCCTCGGCGGTGGACGCGGTGGCGACGAGCTCACCGTTGGTCAGCCGGACCGTGCTGTGGTGGGCCTCGCCTTGGAGAAGGTTCAGGCCGACCATGGTCGCCACCCACGGGGATCGGGGCCGGGCGGTCACGTCCACGAGGGGTCCTTGCTGCGTGACGTGCCCATCTTCGATAACGACGAGTTGGTCGGCCAGGGCCGCGGCCTCGATCGGGTCATGGGTGACGACAAGGCGGCTACCGGAGTAGCGGCGCAGCTCCTCCCGGACGACTTGGCGCAGCTCGGCGCGGGCCGAGGCATCGACGGCAGCCAGGGGTTCGTCGAGCAGGAGGACCGCTGGTTCGGTAGCCAGGGCCCGGGCAAGGGCGATCCGTTGCGCCTGGCCGCCGGAGAGCTCCCAGGGGCGCATGGGTCCCAGTTTCGGGAGCCCGACTCGCGCCAACCATTCGGCCGCCCGGGAGCGGGCCTCGGCCTTTGGGATTCCCGTAGCGCGCAACCCGAAGGCGATGTTCTCCAAGGCGGTGAGGTTGGGGAACAGGCGGTGCTCCTGGAACACGACCGCGACACCGCGGCCTTCGGGAGGGAGTCGGACGCCGGCCGCGGGCGCCTCGACCACGGTTTCGTCGACGACGATTCGGCCCCGGTCGATGGGGGTGAGGCCGGCGAGCGCCCGGACGAGCGTGGTCTTGCCGGCGCCGTTCGGCCCGACGACCGCTACGACGGCGGCGTCGTCGATCTCGAGGACGATGTCGACGTTGAGCGACCCCAGCGTCAGCCCGATGTCGGCGGTCAAGGTCATGGATGGCCGAGCCAGCGATCCCGGAGTCCGACGAGCACGGCCAGCGACACCGCCAGCAGGACCAGTGAGAGGGCCAGGGCGGTGCCGTCGTGGCCCGATTCGATGTCGAGGTAGACGAGCAGGGGGGTGGTTTGGGTGGTGCCGGGGAAGTTGCCGGCGAAGGTGATGGTCGCTCCGAACTCGCCCAGAGCCCGAGCCCAGGTGAGTGCGGCGCCCGCCGCCAGCGCGGGCGCGACGGCCGGGAGCGTTACCCGGCGGAATCGGTAAGCGGGGCTGGCGCCGAGCGTGGCTGCGGCTTCCTCGGCGCCGCGGTCCATGGAACGGAAGGCGGCTTCGGCGGTGACGATGAGGAACGGCATGGACACGAACGCCTCGGCCAAGATGGCGCCGCTGGTGTTGAATACCAGCCGCCAGCCCGTGACGTCGTAGAGGAATCGGCCGGCCAGTCCCTTGCGACCGAACGCGTAGAGCAGCGCGATCCCGCCCACCACGGGCGGCAGGACCATGGGCAGGGTCACCACGGCGCGGACGAGCGCCCGGCCTCGGAAGCTCCGGCGTGCCAGGAGCCACGCCAGGGGTACGCCCAGCGCCACCGAGAGGCCGAGCGCACCCAGTGAGGTTTCCAGGGAGAGTCGTAGTGCCACGAACGCCTCATGGGCCCGGAGGTCGGAGAGGAGCGACGACCACGGGGCCCGCTGGAGCAGCCCGATCAGAGGGAGGACGACCAACGCCAGCGCGCCCGCGGCCAGGACCGTGGGGAGAGCCGAGACTATGCGAGCGGCGCGGCCCACTCG
>JAUTXM010000027.1 GCA_030838025.1 Acidimicrobiaceae bacterium | reverse complement strand
CGCCTCTGTCTCGGTCAGCGAACCCAGCCCGAACTCGGCCTTGGTGGCCGCGTCGGCCAGCTCGATGAGGGCGTGCACGGCGGTCGGCTCCAGGCTGAGGGGGATACGCAGCTCGATGGCGGCGCGGTGGGCCAGTTCCCGGTAGGTTTCCGACGGGAGGCGACGCACGCCCCACCATGCCAGCAGGTCGAGCAACTCACTCCACGTGAGCAGCAACTCCGCCCTGGTGACGACCTCGGGTCGCAGCGCCGGCGGCCGAGCCCGCCACGGCAGGATCGGCAGCAGCCAGCCCAGCAGGAGGATTGCTTTGAGCCGGCGGGCAAAGGTCCCCGCGACCGTCAGACCGTCAGCCGCCCAGTCCTTCCGGAAACGGGCGAAACGGTCCTGGGTCTCGTGCTTCCCGTCGGATTCGAGCTCGGCCGCCTGGTTGACGACACGATCGCGTGTGGCGACGCCATGCAGCCAGCGCAGCGCCACCACGAACCCGAACAGCAGTGCGATTCCGGCCAGCACACCGCCCAACCACAGGAGGCCCCGGAGCAAGGCGTTGCCGTGATGCTTGCCCGCCGTGCTCGTCGTGTCCGGGGGGATGGTCGACGTGGTCGTCGCCCGCGCTCCCGGACTGGCTGAAGCGGCGGCGGGCACCGTCGTCGCGGTCGCTCCCGGAAGCGTCGGATTGGCGCCGGCCTCGGCGGGGGCGACGCCGGTGTAGTTCTGGGCCCCGGGGATGCCACGACTGGGGGTCGGCTCGAAGGGAACCCAGCCGACGCCGGTGAAGTACACCTCGGGCCAGGTGTGCGCCAGTTGGTCGGTCACCCGGTAGATCCCCGGTCCGATCTCCTCGCCCCAGGTCCATCCCACCGCGAGACGGGTCGGGAGACCGACGATGCGGGCCAGCACGGCGAACGAACCGGCGAACTGCTGGCAGTATCCCTGGTGGGCGGTGAACAGGAAATGGTCGAGGGGGTTAGGGCCCCGGTAGTCGTACGCCAAGGAGTAAGTGAAGTTCGCGGGGTCGCGAAGGTAGTTCTGGAGGGCGACCGCCTTGTCGTATTCCGTGGTCTTGCCGGCCACGATCTGGCGGGCCAGATCGGTGACCGCGGTGTGCAATGGCGGCAGCTGAAGGTAGTGCTCGACCGCGCTCTTCACCGGGGGCGGCGCGGCCTCCAACCGGGTCACCTCGCTTTCGCCCTGGCTGACCAGCGACGTGACGTGGTAGCTGATCCCGGTCAGGGTGTTGTTGTCCGAGATGAGGCTTCCGGACTGTGGGTCGTAGGTGATGCCCTTGATCCCGCTGACTGTGAGCGGCCGGTAGGCCGCGGGGAGCCACGGCGAGTTGAGGTCGCTGATCTCGAAGTCCTGATCGACACGCTCGCCGCCAACAGTCGGCGTCGATCCTCCGTCGAGTTGGCTGCCGACCGAGTGGTAGGTGCTCAGGGCATTCCAGTCGTTGCCATCGAAAGAGTCGAGCGCCGTTTGCCGCCAGTACTCGGGTTGGTTGCTGGTCACGGTGAACACCGGGTTGGGATTGGGGTGCATCAGCCGGCCCCGGAGGTCGACCAGCGGGCTTTGGGTACTGCGCGTCCCCGTACCGGCCCCGTCCGAGGCGCGCCACGAGATCACGCCCTTGTGCGTCGCGCCGGGAAGGCGAAACCCCAGGTTCAACGCCACGACCAACGCCGCCAGGCCGATGATGGCCCCGGCCGAGATGGCGCTCCTGAGCGCGCCTTGGGTCCGGTTGGCGAACCACGCCGATGTTTCCTGGTCCATCGTCGCCTGGTGGATGATGACGAAGGCAATGAGGGCCGCAACCTCAACGACCACTGCCGCGGTGCGCGATCCCCGACTGCCGATCGCGGCACAGAAGATGAACAAGGCGAACGACGGCACGGTCGCCTCAAGGGTCGCCCGCATCCGGAAGGCGGCCCAGTCCGCCAGCACGGCGAGGATCCCGACACTGCACACCGTGAGCAGGACGAATCCTTCCGTTGCCGGCGCGGGCGCGGTCACGCGGTGGAAGTCGAGCGTGGCCTGATGGATGGCGTGCCCGGCCGCTCGGAGGGTGCCCAGCAAGGGCAGGCCATAAGTGGTCGACGCGGGCAGGACGGTCCACGACACCAGCAGCACCAATGTGGCCAGCGACACCAACACCGCGACCACCGGGGGCCACCCCTGGCGCCGGCACAACCAGGCCATGAGGTGGGCGCCGATGGCCACCGCCAGCACCGGTGCGACGAAGCCACGTCCGATAAACAGCCGGGTCAGGCTGAATACGCCCGCCAGGGTCAGGGTGGCGAGCGCGATGGTGGCGATGGCGTCGTTGCCGGCCGTGGCCCCAGGGAGCTGGAAGCCCCGGCGCTCGGGGCGGCTCTGTCCGGCCGCCCCGGCAGGCGCCACCGCGTAGGACTCGCCCCCAGTGGCGGCGGCCCGGCCCCGGGTGCTGGTTGCCGTCATCGTTCGGTCATCGTTCGGTCATTGCTACGTCATCGTCCGGTCACCGTGGCATCGGTGACATCGGTCCGGCCCACATCTCGTCGGGAGCCCCGG
>JAUTXM010000022.1 GCA_030838025.1 Acidimicrobiaceae bacterium | reverse complement strand
CTAGGCGAGGTGCTCGTCGACGGCCGGCTGCACCTGTTCGTGGCCCACCTGGTGGCCCGCAGCCGGTCGTGGCGACGGGTGCTGGTCGCCATGAACGCCCAGTGGCGGGGGACGTGGGATCTCGGACCAAAGTCACACCCGAACGATGGCCTCCTCGACACCTACGATGCCCGGCTGGCACTGGCGGACCTGTGGAAGGTCCGGGCCCGGCTGGCGAGCGGCACCCACCTGCCTCATCCCGGCATCAAGGAACGCCGGGTCGCGGCGCTGCAGGTTGAATTCGACCGGCCGTTGGCCGTCGAGCTGGACGGCGTCGCGATCGGACGAGCCCGGAACCTGTCGATGCGCGTCGAACCCGACGCCTTGACGATCGTGGTGTGAGTGTGAATCCGGTTCAGGGCTCCTGCGACAGTCCGGTGACATTGTCGTCGGGGTCCGTGACCCATGCCACCAACTTGCCGCCGCCGACATCCCTGATCTCCTGCTGCGTCGTCGCGCCGGCATCGAGGAGTGCTTGCAGCGACGCGGCAATATCGTCGACTTGCCAGTAGCCGAGCGGGCCGGTCATTCCTTGCTTGTGGCCATTGGGGTCCAACCCTATTTCTTGGTCCCCCACACGGAATCCCACGTAATAGGGAGCGTCCGCGTAGGGCTCCACACCCAAAAGGGTGCTGTACAGCGCCTTGGCGCGGTCAAGGTCTTTGACCGGATAGATGAATAGGTTGAAGCCTTGACTCATGGAGAACTCCTTATCGTGATGACGATGTGTCACATCGGCGGGGTTTCGTTCGTCAGGCTGTATGACGGAACGCGACGAGGGAATGTGACCGATGGACGATAGTAAGGTTCTGGCCGAACGGTTCGAGGCCAACAGGGCTCATCTGCGGGCGGTGGCCTATCGCATGCTCGGCTCGGTCAGCGAGGCGGACGACGCGGTGCAAGAAGCGTGGCTTCGCCTCAGCCGATCCGACACGTCGGGTGTCGACAACCTGGCCGGATGGCTCACGACGGTGGTGGCACGAGTGTGCCTGGACATGCTGCGGTCGCGCCAGTCGCGGCGCGAGGAACCGCTCGGGGTGCAGGAATCGGTTCCGACCACCGATGGCGACAACGGGATCGACCCCGAGCATGAGGCGCTGTTGGCCGACTCGGTGGGCCTGGCGCTGCTGGTGGTGCTCGACACCTTGGCGCCCGCGGAGCGGCTGGCATTCGTGTTGCATGACCTGTTCGCCGTGCCCTTCGAGGAGATCGCGCCCATCCTCGGACGCTCCTCGACGGCGGCCAGGCAGCTCGCGAGCCGGGCCCGGCGCCGGGTGCAAGGGGCCGACACCGACTCCGGCGGAGATGCCAGCCGTCAGCGCCAGGTCGTGGAGGCCTTCCTGGCGGCGGCGCGTGGCGGCGATTTCGCGGCGCTGCTCGAGTTGCTCGACCCCGACGTCATGCTCCGAGCCGACGGCGCAGCCGTGCTGTCGGGTGCCATGAGGGAGGTGCAGGGGGCGGAGGCGGTGGCCGGTACCTTCTCCGGTCGCGCCCGGGCGGCCAAGGCGGCGTTGATCGACGGGGCCGCGGGGCTGGTGTGGTCGGTCGGCGGGCGCCCGCAGGTGGTGTTCAGTTTCACGATCACCGACGGGAAGATCGTCCAAATCGAGATGGTCGCCGACCCCGACCACCTCGCCCAGCTCGAGCTGGCGGACCTCGAAGACCCGGGAGGCTGACGAGGCCACGAGCCGTACCAGGGCTGTTGACACTTGCGTAGAAACGATATACTTTAGCGACACGCAAGTAAGGGAGTCCCGGTGGAAGATCCAGTGACCGCAGCCGCAATGTTGGTCCACGCCCGACGGGTACAGGAACGCACCGTCAAGGCCGGTCCCAGGGAGTGGTTGGTTCAGATGGCCTGGGCAGTGTGGGTGCTGGTGTTCGTCCCGCCCTTCGATTTCATCAGCGGGAACATTTGGGGTCCGGTGGTGCTGGCGTCGTCGGCCGCGGGCACGATCATCTGCTGGCGCTATTACATCAGGGGGTACGGGCGGGTCCATCCGCTCACGCCCAAGCAATGGCGGGTCTGGCTGTGGTGGAGCCCGTGGTATGCCGCCTGGATCGTCTTTGCCAACGTGTTCAAGGGCGACATTCCGGTGGCGGCCACGATTGCCGCGGTGGCATCGGCCGCGCCACTCCTCGGCTATGCGCTCCGCAGTCGGCGCCGGTCGGCGCGGCAATGAGCCATCCCCGTACCCGGCTCGACGACGTGATGTATCAGCCGGTGCGCTTCTCGATCGCGGCGGCGCTCGCCGCAGCCGCAGAGCTGGAGTTCTCCACCGTGCGTGACGTGGTGGAGATCAGTGACTCGCTGTTGTCCCAGCACGCCGCCCGGTTGGAGGAAGCCGGCTACCTGCGGGTCCGCAAGGGCCATGTGGGCAAGCGGCCCCGAACCTGGCTGTCGCTCACGACCGAGGGCCGGGCCGCGTTCAAGGAGCACGTCGACGCCCTCCGGGCCATCGTGGAGGCCGCACCGGCCTGACCGAACGCCGGGCCCGTTGGTGGCCCGGCAGTACCTTTGATCTGTGGCCGATGACATCGACGTCCAAGAGACGCACCGAGACGATGGAGCGACCGTCGACACAGGACGCACTGGGCCCGGCATTGGGCTGTTGGTCGGCGGGGTGCTGGTCGTGCTGTTCGCACTGTTGGTGCTCGTTGTTGCCCAGCGGAAGCGTCGGGCGCGCCAGCAGGGCGGCGCCCGATCGCGCGCCGGCCCCGGGGGGGCATACCGGACCACTCAGGGCTCGTCAGGTAGAAACACCGTGATATTCGGCGATGGGATCTATGGCGCCATGCCTGCATTGGATGCCAGCGCCGACGCTGCGGCATTTCGAAGCGGTGCCGGGGCCGCGGGCAATGTTGCCGACGGTGGCAGTGTTGTCGCCTACCTGGATGTTTGGGATCGCAGCCTCACGAGTGTCGACGATCCGGCAGTGGAAATAGTGGCGGTCGGAGGTCCCGATACTTCGTCCCGGGATCGTAGGGGCGCTTCCAATCAGCGCCTGGACCGACATTTACGAAACCAATGCTGCGATAAAGCCGGCACGCCATAGGTGTGGACGAAAGGGCCGCGAGTCGGTCCGGGTCGTCGCCAGTAAGTTCGCAGAGCATGCGGCCCAGGTGGGGAGTGCCCCGCCAATGCTCGCACAAGTCGGATGGTTTCAAACGGTTCTGACGGACGTCGAGTAGTGCGTCCCGCCGCCCGCGCCCGAAGCAACGCGCTCGGCCTCGCGGGCGAGGACATCGGGGGCAAGGTCGCCGTGCTCGGCGAACAGTTC
>JAUTXM010000464.1 GCA_030838025.1 Acidimicrobiaceae bacterium | reverse complement strand
TTGGCTTGTCTCTGTTCCGTTTTCAAGGAGCGTTGCGACGGCGACACGCGTCTCACACGAGATGGAGGTGTCGAACCGCCTGGCCGGAAGGTGGAGGGGAGATCCCCTGCGTTATCCGACGCACCCGACCAGCGCTAGGCGCTTGACGAGCGGCTACTCAGACTACCGACGCCGGTTCGCGGTGTCAACCCGCTGGCCGTCGAGGCCGCCCCCGAGGGGACGAGAGAGCACTGTACCAGAGCGGGCGTACCGACCGGCCGCTGGGTCGGCGATAGTTCGGCGGGCTCCGGTGCCTGTTCCGCCCCAGGGTACGAGGTGGCGACCGCTACCAGGGCCGCCACGGCCGACCCGAGACGTGGCGGCCGCCGGGCACGAAGTAGCGGCACCGGTGCCCAGCCCCTACAAGCGCCACCACGGCCGACCCGAGACGAGGCGGCCCGCCGGGCACGAAGTAGCGGCACCGGTGTCCCTACTGGCACCGCCACGGGCCGACCCGAGACGCGGCGACCACCCGGGCACGAAGTAATGACGCCACCGGTGCCCGGCCCCCTACTGGCACCGCCAAGGCCGACCCGAGACGTGGCGGTCGCCGGCAACGAAGTAGCGCCAGGGGTGTTCGGCCCCCTTGGTGAGGCCGATCCTCACCGACACCCCGGGCTCGCTGGGCGGGACCACATCATCGTCGACGATCTGAACCCCCCGGTCGCCGGCAACCAGGTCGGCCCCGTTGTGCTCACCGCCGATGCCCAACGCCTGGCATAACCGGCCCGGGCCGCGGCACAGGTCGCGTTCGGCCAGAGGATGGATCTGGCCCCGTGACCGGGCGGCGCGCATCTCCTCGGTACCGGAAACCGGCGCCAGCGCCCGGATGAGCACCGCCTCACCCACCCCATCGGGACGGCAAACGGCATTGGCGCACCAGTGCACGCCGTAGCTCCGGTACACATACAGCCGGCCCGGGGGTCCGAACATCACCGCGTTGCGCGGCGTCAGACCCCGGTAGGCGTGGCTCCCCGGGTCCTCGCGACCGCAATACGCCTCCACCTCCACGATGCGCCCCGCCCGGGAGCCGGCCACCAGCAACTTGTTGAGCAGCTCCGGCGCGACGACTCGTGGGTCACGCAGGTAGAACGAACGCGGCAGGGCGGTGGGTGCACGCACTCACAGATCGGCCAGCCGGCTGGCGTCCACCGACAGTTGGTGCGTATACCGCTTGAGCTGGTCGGCGACCGCGTCGGGCCCCGCGCCTCCCGGCGTCGTCCGCCGGCTCACCGCCACTCCCGGGTCGAGCAGGGCCAATGCCTCGGTGCCGAGATCCGGATGGGCCTCGACCAGCTCCGCCAGGGGGACCCGGCGGGCGAGGGAGTCTCGGACCAACGCGCCCACCACCTGGTGCGCTTCCCGGAATGGCTTTCCGCGCCCCACCAGCCACTCGGCCAGGTCGACCGCGGCAACGGTTGGTGTATCGGCCGCCTGCTGCATCCGGACCGTGTCGAACGTCGCCGTGGTGAGCAGGCCCCCAAGTGCCAACAGGCACCGGTTGACCTGCTCGAAGCTGTCGAACAACGGCTCCTTGTCCTCTTGCAGATCCCGGTTGTACGCCAGCGGCAGGCCCTTGAGCGTTACCAGCAAACCTGTGAGGTTGCCGATGAGGCGTCCCGCTTTGCCGCGGGCGAGCTCGGCGATGTCGGGGTTCTTCTTCTGGGGCAGCATCGAACTGCCGGTGGCGTAGGCGTCGTCCAGCCGGAGGAACCCGAACTCCTCGCTCGACCACAGCACCACCTCCTCGCCGATCCGGGAGAGGTGGACACCGAGCAGGGCCAGGGAAAAGAGTGTTTCGGCCACGAAGTCCCGGTCGGAAACCGCGTCCAGCGAGTTCTCGAAGCGGTTCCGGAAGCCGAGATCGTCGGCCACGGCGTCGGGATCGAGGGGAAGCGACGATCCCGCCAGGGCGCCCGCCCCAAGCGGGGACACGTCCAGTCTCCTGCGGGCGTCCATCAGCCGGTCGATGTCGCGGGCCAGCGCCCACCCGTGCGCCATCAGATGGTGCGCCAGCAGCACCGGTTGGGCCCGCTGAAGATGGGTGTACCCCGGTAGGTAGGCATCCTCGGCCTGCTGGGCCCGGTCGAGCAGCACGTGTTGCAACCGCAGGACCCGGCGGGCGGTGCCGGCCAGCTCGCGTTTGGTGAACAGGCGGGCTGCGGTGGCGATCTGGTCGTTGCGGCTGCGTCCGGTGTGCAACCGGGCACCGACGTGACCCGACAACTCCGTCACCCGGCGTTCGATGGCGGTATGTATGTCTTCGTCCCCGGGCTGGAAGACGAAACTCCCGGCACGCATCTCCTCCTCGATGCGGTCGAGGGCGGCCAGCAGCAGGAGGGCGTCGGCCTCGCCGACGAGGCGGGATCGTTCCAGTCCCCGGACATGGGCCCGCGAGCCCGCCAGGTCGTCGAGTGCCAGGCGGCGGTCGAAGGACAGGCTTTCGGTGAACGCCAGCAACTCCTTGGCCGGACTGGCATCGCCAAAGCGCCCCTGCCAGAGCGTCAACGCCGTCGCTCCTCGCCCAGCCGGGAGTAGGCCGGAGTACAAAGTGTCGTGGACACGACACTCTGTGCTCCGGCCACCACAGAAGCCACCGGCGCCACCGCAGAAGCCACAAGCGCCACCGCAGGAGCAAAGGGCGTCACGCCGGCCCCCGACGAGCCCGCGACTGGCGGGCGGCCCACGTTTGCACGCCGAGCCCCCACAGCCGGACGAAGCCCTCGGCATCGGAGTGGCGGAAACGGTCCTCGGCCTCGTAGGTCGCCAACCCGTAGTCGTACAGCCCCACCTCGCTGCGCCGGCCCGAGACGATGCAACGGCCCGGGATCTCGCAGCGCAGCCGCACCTCGCCGGTGACGAACCGCTGGCTCTCCTCCACGAAGGCATCCAGCGCCTCTTTCAAGGGTGAAAACCACAACCCGTCGTACACCAACTCGGCATACCGCGGCTCCAGCCGCGCCTTCTCATGGGCCAGATCACGTTCCAGCGTCAGGTCCTCGAGGTCGGCATGGGCCATGAGCAGCGCCAACGCGCCCGGGCACTCGTACACCTCGCGGCTCTTGATCCCCACGCGCCGGTTCTCGATCATGTCGATCCGGCCCCAGCCGTACGACCCCACCACCGCGGTCACCTCGCCGATGAGCTCGTCGAGCGCCATCTCCTTGCCGTCGATCGCCACCGGCAGCCCCTGCTGGAAACGGATGACGAGGTCCCGCGGCCCCGTCGCCGACGGCGTCGTGAGCTCGTAGACCTCCTCCGGCGGCTGCTCCCAGGGGTCCTCGAGGATCCCGCACTCGATGGTCCGACCCCACAGGTTCTGGTCGATGGAATACGGGCTGGCGCGCGTCACCGTGATCGGGATGCCCCAGCGCGCCGCGTACTCGATCGACTTCTCCCTGGTCAGATCCCACATCCGAGCCGGGGCGATGGTTTCCAGGTCGGGCGCCAGCGCCATGGTCGACACCTCGAAGCGCACCTGGTCGTTGCCCTTACCGGTGCACCCGTGGGCGATGGCGTCGGCCCCGTGCTCCCGGGCTGCGGCCACCAGGTGGCGGGCGATGATCGGCCGCGACAGCGACGAGATCAACGGGTACTTGCCCTCGTACTTGGCGTTGGCCCGCAGCGCCGGCGCCACGAACTGGTAGGCGAACTCCTCCCGGCAGTCGACGACCAACGCTTCGATCGCCCCGGCCACCAGCGCCCGCTCCTTGATGACGTCGAAATCGCCGCCCTGCCCCACGTCGGCGGCCAGGCAGATCACCTCGACGCCCAACTCCTCGATCATCCAGCGCACTGCCACCGAGGTGTCGAGACCGCCGCTGTAGGCCAGCACTACCCGTTTTGCCACGTGTGTGTCTCCGCTCAATCAGTCGAATGAATGTCTACAACCCGGCGAGGCCGGACAGTTGCTTGGCCACCTGGGCGCCGCTCACCCGTTCGGCAGCGATCACCATGATCGTGTCGTCGCCCGCCACGGTGCCGATGATGTCGGCCAAACCGGCTCGGTCGATGGCTGATGCCACGACGTGGGCCGAGCCGGGCGGCGTACGCACGACGACCAGGTTGCCCGAATGGGCCACCTCGACGACCCAGTCGCCGAAGACCCGGCGCAGATGGTCCTCCGGCTCCACCCGGTGCTCGTACTCGGGCACGGCGTACACGGACTCGCCCCCGCCGCCCGTGCGCACCTTCACCGCGCCCAGTTCGTCGAGGTCCCGCGACACCGTCGCCTGGGTCGCCACCACGCCCTCGGCCGCCAGCAGTTCGACCAGGTGGCCCTGGCTGGTCACCGCATTGGCCTCCAGCAACAGGGCGATTCGGTGCTGGCGCTGGGTCTTGGCGAGCCTCACAGCACCGAGCCGAACAGCCACAACAACAGCCCCCGGAACACGTGCATCCGGTTGGCGGCCTGAGGCCAAACCAGGCTCTGGGAGCCGTCGATGACATCGCCGGTCACCTCGTCACCGCGATGGGCGGGCAAGCAGTGGAGAAAAACCGCCCCCGGCGCGGCCAGCGCCATGACGGGCGGGTCCACGGTGAATCCCCGGAACGCCGACCGTCGTCCGGCTTCGGTGACTTCCTGGCCCATCGAGATCCAGGTGTCGGTACAGACGGCGTCGGCGCCGCGTACCGCTTCGGCCACGTCCCCGGTCACGACGACGTCGATCCCGCGGGCCCGGGCTCGATCGACCGCACCGCGGTCGGGCTCGAAACCAGGCGGGCAGGCGGCGGCAACACTGATTCCCGCCAGCGACGACGCCAGGAGGAGGCTGCGGCACACGTTGTTGCCGTCGCCCACCCACGCCACCTTGAGGCCCGAGAGACGGCCGAAGTGCTGTTGCAAGGTCAACAGGTCCGCCAGGGCCTGGCAGGGATGAGCCAGGTCGGACAGCAGGTTGATCACCGGCACCGGCGATACCGCAGCCATGCGCTCCAGCACCTTGTGGTCGAACACCCGGGCCCCGATGGCCGAGTGGTACTGCGCGAGGGTCAGGGTCACGTCCTCGACCGACTCACGCCGGTCGAAACCAACCTCTTCGGCGCGGATCGCGACGGGGTGGCCACCCAGCTGGAAGACCGCCAGCTCGCTCGAGTTGCGAGTCCGGGCGGACGGTTTCTCGAAGACCAACGCCACCCCGCGGCCGGTGAGCACCGCCGGTGCCGGGGTCAGTTGCGCCAACTCGAGGACTCGGGCCAGCTCGGCCGGCTCCAGGTCGTCTACTTCCAGGAAATGGGTCACACGACCTCCTCGTCAAGTGCTCGTTGCAAGACCGACGCCACGATGGCCACACCTTCATCTAACTCGTCGGGTGTGACCAGCAATGACGGTGCAAGCCGCAGGGCGGACTCCGTGACCGGGTTTACGACGAGACCGGCGTCGAGGGCCAGCGCCGCCACCCGCTTGGCCCTTTTCCCCGTCAACTCCACTGCCAGGAGGAGCCCCACGCCCCGGACCGACTGGACGCCGGGGAGGCGGGCGAGGTCATGTTGCAGCCGCTGGCCGGCCACCCGGGCTCGGGCCGGCACATTCTCGGCCTCCATGACCGCCAGCGTGGCCCGGGCGGCGGCCGTGGCCAGGGGCTGGCCGCCATAGGTCGTGGCGTGGTCGCCGGGCTTGAAGGCGTCGGCCACCTCGGCGGTCGCCCAGCAGGCGCCGATCGGCATGCCGTTGCCCAGGGCCTTGGCCATGGTGACCACATCGGGGCGCACGCCGAGGCCCTGGAAGCCGAACCAGTTGCCGGTGCGGCCGAGCCCGGTCTGCACCTCGTCGACCATGAAGAGAAGGCCTCGGTCGTCGCAGATCGCCCGGACGCCCTGGAAGTACTCGGCCGTCGCCGGGTTGACCCCTCCCTCACCCTGAAGGGGCTCCAGCAGCACCGCCGCCACCGAAGGATCGATCGCCGCCTCGAGGGCGTCGACGTCGTCCCACGCCACATGACGGAACCCCTCGGGCATGGGCTGGAACGCCTCGTGCTTGGCCGGTTGGCCGGTGGCATGGAGGGTGGCGAGGGTGCGCCCGTGGAACGAGCCGTAGGCGCTGATGACGCCGAAGCGTCCGTAGCCGCCCCATTTTCGGGCCAGCTTGATGGCGCACTCGTTGGCCTCGGCGCCGCTGTTGCAGAAGAAGACCCGGCCGCCGCCGCCGAGCAGCCGGTCGAGGGTGGCGGCCACGTCGTGGCCGGGAAGTGAGCCGTACAGGTTGCTGACGTGGAGCAACGTCCGGGCCTGCTCGGCGATGGCGTCCGCGACCGCCGGGTGGGCGTGGCCGAGCGAGGTCACGGCCAGGCCGCTCAGGAAATCGAGGTAGCGGCGCCCCTGGTCGTCCCAGAGGTAGCTGCCCTCGCCCCGCACGAACGTGACCGGCGGCGGCGGGTAGGTGTGCATCAGCAGGTCGCTACTCATTGGGAAACTCTGCTCATTGGGAAACTCTGCTCATTGAGAGACCATGGTTCCGTAGCCTTCGTTGGTGAAGATCTCGAGGAGCAGGGCGTGGACCGCCCGGCCGTCGAGGATGTGGCCTTGGGGTACCCCGGCGCGCACCGCCCGCAAGCACGACATCACCTTGGGGATCATGCCTTCACTGACCGTGCCGTCGGCGAGGAGGGCGTCGAGCTCGTCGATGGTGATCGTCGAGATGAGCGTCGACGGGTCGGACCTCTCCCGGCGTATCCCCTCGACGTCGGTCAGGTAGACGAGCTTGGCGGCGCCGACGGCCTCGGCCACGGCGCCGGCTGCGGTGTCGGCGTTGATGTTGTACGCCTGCCCCGCCTCGTCGCTGCCGATGGTGGCGACGACGGGAATGAGGTTCTGGGCCAGAAGGCGTTCCAGGATCTCGGGATTGACGTGGGTCACATCGCCGACGAAGCCCAGATCCGGGTCGCGCTGGGTAGCCCCGATGAGCCCGGCATCCTCGCCCGAGACCCCGACGGCGATGGGGGCGTGGACATTGATGGCCGAGACGATGTCCCGGTT
>JAUTXM010000454.1 GCA_030838025.1 Acidimicrobiaceae bacterium | reverse complement strand
CGGCCATTGGCGCCGACGCGGCCGTTGGCGCCGACGGGGCCGTTGCGGCTCCCGCTCCGGGGGCGGCTCCGGAGGCGGAGGCTGCGGCGTCGGTGGCCCGGGCGGCTCGGGCCAAGGTCGAGGTTTCCCTGCCCCCCGACCCCGGCGCCGGGGTCGACCCGCACCAGCTGCGGATCGCCCTGGGACCGGCTGCCCAGCAAGGGGCGTGGCGTTTACCCCCCCTTGCCTTGTTGAAGCGGGCCAAGGCGGCCGAGGTGGACAAGAAGCTGGTCGAGGAACTCGGCCGCACCCTCGAGGACTCCCTGGCGGCGCATGGCGTCGAGACCCGGCTGGTCGGCATGACGGTCGGGCCGACGGTCACCCGCTACGAGCTGGAACTCGGCCCCGGCGTCAAGGTGGCCAAGGTGACCAGCCTGCACAAGGACATCGCCTACGCCATGGCGTCGGCGGACGTGC
This sequence comes from Acidimicrobiaceae bacterium, assembly GCA_030838025.1. Lineage (GTDB taxonomy): Bacteria > Actinomycetota > Acidimicrobiia > Acidimicrobiales > Palsa-688 > JALYXV01. The sequence continues at coordinate 3,719 of JAUTXM010000454.1, read as the reverse complement.
GCATTCTGGCGCCCATCCCCGGGCGATCGGCGATCGGCGTCGAGGTTCCCAACAAGCAGCGCCAGCTCGTTGCCCTGGGTGACATCCTGTGCTCGGTCGAGGCGCATCAGGCCCGCCACCCGCTCGAGGTGGCCATGGGCCGGGACATCGCGGGCCGGGCGGTCATGGCCAATTTGGCCGAGATGCCCCACATCCTGATCGCGGGGGCGACGGGGGCGGGGAAGTCGAGCTGCATCAACTCGCTCATCACGTCGGTCCTTGTGCGCGCCACACCGGACCAAGTGCGGATGATCCTGGTCGACCCCAAGCGCGTGGAGCTGGGCCAGTACAACGGGCTGCCTCACCTCCTCACCCAGGTCGTCGTGAACCCCAAGAAGGCGGCCAACGCGCTGGCGTGGGCGGTGCACGAGATGGAGCGTCGCTACGACCTGTTGGCCGAGGTGGGGGTGCGCGACATCACCGGGTACAACGCCGCCTTCGACCGGGGCGACCTCCAGCGCGACGCCGGCCCGGCGGCGGAGATAGGGGAGCAGCCCCCTGAGTATGTGCGGCTGCCGTTCATCCTGGTCGTGGTCGACGAGCTCAACGACCTGATGATGGTCGCGGCGCGCGACGTCGAGGAGTCCATCTGCCGCATCGCCCAGATGGCGCGGGCGGTGGGGATCCACCTGGTCATCGCCACCCAGCGACCGTCGGTCGACGTGATCACCGGTGTCATCAAAGCCAATATCCCGTCCCGGTTGGCGTTCGCCGTGTCATCGCTGGCCGACAGTCGGGTCATCCTCGACCAGCCGGGCGCGGAGCGCCTGATCGGCCAAGGCGACATGTTGCTGCTCGGTGCCTCCTCTAGCGTTCCCCGGCGCATCCAGGGGGCGTGGGTGGGCGAGGACGAGGTCCGCAAGCTGGTCGCGCACTGGCGGCGCCAGTCGCAGCCGCAGTACGTGGACGGGGTGGAAGGCGACGACGGGGCGGCGTCGGGCGGGTTGGGCGGTTCGGGCGGGGCGGGTGACGATTCCGACGATGCCGAACTGCTGGAGCAGGCGTTGGAACTCGTCGTGCGTTCCCAGCTCGGGTCCACGTCGATGTTGCAGCGCAAGCTCCGGGTGGGCTTCGCCCGGGCGGGGCGGCTGATGGACCTGCTGGAGCAACGGGGTGTCGTTGCCGCGTCGGAGGGATCGAAGGCCCGAGCGGTACTGATGACCGTCGAGGAGTTCGAGGGGCGCGCCCGCTAGCTTGCTTGCTGCAAGCCGTTGCTCGCCTGACGCTGCTCACGCTGGCCTGCGTGAGCCTGCGCCTGAGCCTGAGCCTGCGACGGCCGAACCGCTTGCCGGGGCCGATGCCGCTCTGCGGCGCTGCGAGGGGGGCGAGTCGCGAGTCGCGGGCCGCAGCTGCGCTGGCCGTTGCTCGCCCTTGCGGCGCACGGAGTCCTCGCGGCGCCCTCGCGGCGCACGTCGGCCTGCGACGACCCGAAGGCCGTTGCGCCCGCTGAGCTCGCCGGAGGACCCGGCGGGGCCGATATCGTCAGGCGGATGCGAGCCCGGGCCCCCGCGTCGTCGGCCAACCTCGGGCCCGGCTTCGACGCCCTGGCGGTCGCGTTGGCCCTCTACGTGGAGGTGACGGTCGAGCCGGCCGAGCACTTGCGGGTGTCGACCGAAGGGGAGGGGTCTGACCTTCCGGCCGACGCCACCCACCTCGCAGCACGGGTGGCGGCTCAGGTGATCGGCCACGACCGACTGGCCATCACGGTGCGCTCCGAGATCCCGGTCGGGCGGGGGCTTGGATCGTCCGCCGCCTTGGCCGTCGCCGCCGCGGCCGCAGCTGGAGCCAAGGACCCCCTGGCCGTGGGCGCCCGGGTCGACGGTCACCCCGAGAACGCCGCAGCCTCGGCGCTGGGCGGGCTGATTGCCGCCACCATCGTCGACGACGCAGCAGCGGCAGAACGCCTGCCCCTGGATCCCCACTTGGCGTTCGTGGTGGTGGTCCCTGACCAGCAGCTCGCGACCAAACAGGCACGAGCGGCCTTGCCGGCGTCAGTGCCCCACGCCGACGCCGGGTTCAACCTGGGCCGGATGGGTCTGCTCATCGCCGGCTTGGCCGACCACCGCCGGCTGACTCCGACCGCGACCGAGGACCGGTTGCACCAGCCATACCGGTTGCCGCTGTTCCCGCAGGCGGCACGGCTACTGGCGGGACTGGTCGACGCAGGGGCGTTGGCCACGTCGTGGTCGGGCGCCGGCCCGAGCATCTTGGCAATCTGCACCGCCGGCACGGCGTCGCGGGTTGCGGAAGCGGGCGCCAAACTGCTCGACGAGACCGGTCTGACCGGCCAGGTCCTGCAGTTGGCGCCCGATTACGAGGGCGTGCAAACCGCCACCTAACGCCGGACCGGCACCGTTCTTGCCACAAACCGATGAAATATATACATCGAGTGGCAACAATGGCCCCGACAGGGGCTGCCGGAGGGCTTAGCTGGCCAGCAACTCGTGGGCGTCGGTGCCGACCAGGTCGGCCCGCAGCTTCCGCAGCGCGTTGCGCTCGATCTTGCGGATGCGCTCGCCCGACAGCTCGAGCGCCGCACCCACCTCGTCGAGAGTCCGCGGCTCGCCCCGGTCGAGGCCGTAGCGCAGCCACAGCACCCGACGCTCGCTCTCGGCGAGGACGCCGAGCAGTCGCTCGATGTCGCCCGACAGCAGGTTTGCGGCGGTCACGTCGAAGGGGCTTTCGGCGTCCTGGTCGGCGATCAGGTCGCCAAACTCGGTGTCGCCACCCTCGCCGACGCGGCCTGCCAGGCTGATCGGCTCGTCGTCATAGCGCAGCAGGTCGGCTACCGCTTGTTCGGTCAGCTCGCATTCCGCTGCCACTTCGGAGTCGGTCGGGAGCCGGCCCAAGCGGGCTTCGAGGCTGGCCTGGGCGCGCTTGACCTTGCGGATCTGGTCGCCGACATGGCCGGGCAGGCGGATCGTGCGCCCGGCGTTGTCGATGGCCCGGCCGATGGCCTGGCGGATCCACCAGGTGGCGTAGGTCGAGAACTTGAAGCCCTTCCGCCAGTCGAACTTCTCGACCGCGTGGATCAGGCCCAGATTGCCCTCTTGAATGAGGTCGAGCAACGGCAGGCCCGACCATTGATACTTGCTGGCCACCGACACAACCAACCGGAGGTTGGCCTTCACGAAGGTGTCGGCTGCCTCGTCGCCAGCGCGAACCGTGCGCTGGTGCTGCCGCCGCTCAGCCGGGCTGAGGGCAGCCGAAGAGTCCAAGGCCACCTGTGCCTCTTGGCCAGCCTGTACCAACTGACCGAGACGAGCTTCGTCGTCCTTGGTCAACAGTTGGTAGCGACCGACCTCGTCCAGGTACAGACGGACCAGATCCTCTTCGCGCTCGTGACGAATCTTGGGCAACCGCACTCCTTCCTTCACTCCTCTTTTCGGGTCTCACAGGACCTAGCAATGGTGTAACGCCGCGTCATGCGGTTCTATGCCGCAGAGCAGCTGTGACGACCGGACATATTCTAGCCGTCCTGGGACGCCTATGCCGACAAACCCCGTAGTGTCACGTGGTCCGTAGCGGCCAGACCAAGGAGACGGAGCCAATGGCGACCCATGAAGGATACTGCGTGAAGTGCCGCGAGAAGCGGGAGTTCGAAGGGACCGAGGTGGAGTTGGCCAACGGCCGGCGCGCCGCCCAGGGCCTGTGCCCGGTGTGCGGGACCAAGATGAACC
>JAUTXM010000450.1 GCA_030838025.1 Acidimicrobiaceae bacterium | reverse complement strand
CCGGGGGGGGGGGGCCGCCGGGGCCCCCGGGGGCGGCCGGGGGGGGGGGAACGGCGGGGGGGGGGGGGGGGGGGGGGGGCGCCGGCGGGGCTGGTGGCGCCGGTGGCGCCGGTGGGCCGCCGCTGCTGGAACTGCGCGAGGTGCACAAGCGATTCGGCGGAGTCAACGCGGTCGACGGCGTCTCGTTCGCCGTGCGCCGGGGGGCGGTGTCGGGTCTCATCGGACCGAACGGGGCGGGCAAGACGACGGTCGTCAACCTCGTCACCGGCCAGCTGCGCCCCGATGACGGCGACATCCTGCTCGACGGCGGTCCGATTGGAGGCTTGCGGCCGCACGAGGTGGCGGCGCGGGGCGTGGCCCGGACGTTCCAGAACATCCGCCTCTACCGACCGCTGTCGGTGCTGGAAAATGTCCTGGCGGGGATGCATCGCCACCGGCGGGCCGACGGCTGGGGCCAGCTGATCCCGAGCAGGCGCCCACGACCGCCCGACCAGGCGCGCCAAGAAGAGGCGTTCCGCCTCCTGACCCAGGTCGGACTCGACCCGGCAGCGGTGGCTCACCGCCAATCAGGAACGCTGTCGTACGGCGACCAACGCCGCCTCGAGATCGCCCGCGCCCTGGCCTTGCGGCCCGAACTGCTCCTCCTCGACGAGCCGGCCGCCGGGCTCAACCCGGGCGAGAAGACCCAGCTCGGAGACCTGCTCGGCCGGCTCCAGGACGAGGGGCTCACCGTGTTGCTGATCGACCACGACATGAAGCTGGTACTCAGCGTCTGCGACGACGTGACGGTCTTGAACTTCGGCCGCCGGATCGCGTCTGGTCCGCCTGCTGCCGTCGCGGCCGATGAGGCGGTCGTCACGGCGTACCTCGGGGTTGCTGGCACTGGCGCGGGGACGACGGTCGGGCCGCTCCGGGTCGACGGGGAAATGTCGACCCTCCACGGGCTCGACCCTCGCGCCTCCACACCGGCTGTCGCCCCTGGCGCCGTTCCTCTTGAGCGGGGTGCCTTGTGTGGCGTCGTCCCCTCCACGGCTGTGCCGCACGCGCCTCCTGGCGCCCGGGTCGTCGGGGATGCGTTGCTGGTTGTCGAGGGGCTGGCGGTCAGTTATGGGGCGGTGGAGGCGGTCACCGATGTTTCGCTCTCGGTGGCTGCCGGGGAAATCGTTGCGCTCATCGGGGCCAATGGAGCCGGCAAATCCACGGTGCTCAACACCCTTTCGGGCTTGCTGCGGCCTCGGCGGGGAACGGCCCGGTTGGGGTCGCTCGACCTGACGCGTGCTCGCCCGCAGGCCATCGTGCGGGCCGGGCTGGTGCAGGTGCCGGAGGGCCGCGAGATACTCAGCCGCCTCACGGTCGAGGAGAACTTGTTGCTTGGCGGGTGGACCCGGCCTGACCGGGCCTCGGTCGGCGCGTCGGTGGACGAGATGATGGCGCGGTTTCCCATCTTGGGCGAGCGGCGGCGCCTGGCGGCGGGGCAACTCTCCGGTGGCGAGCAGCAACAACTGGCGATCGCCCGGGCCTTGATCGCCGCGCCCCGCCTGCTACTGCTCGACGAACCCTCGCTCGGATTGGCGCCCCAGCTGGCCGAGCAGGTGTTCTCCCTGATCTCCTCCATCCGCGACACCGGCATCACTGTCTTGCTGGTCGAGCAGAACGCTCGGCGGGCCCTGGAGCTGGCCGACCGGGCCTACGTCATCGAGACCGGCCGAGTCGTGCTCACGGGCACCGGCGCCGACTTGCAGGACCACCCCCTTGTTCGCCAGGCCTACCTCGGAACCCGCTGAGGGCGGCAGCGGATCGCCCTCCAGGAAGCGGCCGAAGCGCGTGGTCGCCACCACCTGGGCCACGTCGTGATAGTTGGCGATGGTCTCCGAGAGCCGCTTGGGGGTGAAACGGACGTGGTCCGACGCCGTCGGGGCGCGGCGCAGGCCCAGGTGACCGCAGATCCGGTCGACCGTCGCCTGCTGCGCCGAGGCGTCGAGGAGGTCGTACTCGTAGGTCAGCGTGAGATGGGGCAGATCCTCGAGGGCCGCCTGGAGAAACTGGTCGCTCTCCTCGAACAGGTACGCCATCATGAGCACCTCGACGGGATCAATGCCGAGCGCCGTGAACGTGGGGCGGTCCGCCCCCCGCCAATGCCAACGGGTGCGGGAGGCGACCGTGGATGAGATGGCCTGGGCCAGGAGGTTGTCCCGCCGCAAGAGGATCAGCTGGAACCCCGCATCGGCCAGACTCCGCAGGAAGTCAGGCCGCTCCCGCAGCACCTGGTAGCCGAAGTGGCCACAGTGAATCTTGAAGCCGTAGGCCTGGGCCCCGGCCACCCCGGCTTTGGCCGACCGGCCGGCCACGAAGCGCTCGGGCCGAAGCGTTCGCTCTTGCAGGATCTCCGCCTCGCAGGTGATGTCGGGATGCGAGTTGAGCAGGTCGGTCAGGAGCTCACTGCCGGCGCGGCCGGGGGTGACGATGACAAAGCGCGACGGCGGTTGGATCCATCGGGCGGCTACGCCCAGGGCATACATCCGCCCGGCGTGGCTCCGTAGCCAGGGCGTCCTCTGGGCCCAGGGATTCCGGGAGCGCAACCATTCGACAGCTTGTCGCCCACGGGGATCGCCCACTGAGCCGATCCTAGTAAGGAGGCCCATGGGGGCCTCCGGGCGCTCGCGCCCGCGGGTGTCCCGGCTGGACGCCCGAGGGTCAACGGCGAGGGAGTGGAGTCACGTTCCGTGGCGGGCGGGGCGGTCCGGGTTCTGCCAAACGCCGCGTCGACGCCGGCGGTGTTGCGCGGCGGTCTTCCCCCTCGTCCAACAGCTCGTTCATCCGGACCAGAGCCCGGTCGAGTTGGGCGACGCTCTGACGGAGTTTGCGGGTGAGGCGAGCCACGCCGTCGGACAACTCCGAGCCGCCTCCCGCGCTGGACACCATTGCGGACACCTGCTCGTCAATGCGGTGTGCCAGGCGTTGCACTTCGTGGTCCACCGAGGTGATGACCCGTTCGGTCACCGCACCGCGGCGATCAGTGGTCTCCAGGCGCTCGTCGATGTTCACCAGCACCTGCGTCGACCGGCGGACCTCGTCGCGCATTGCATCGAGCTGCACTTGCAGCGACTCGACAGCGCCCGCGATCCCTCGCAGCGCCGAGACCTGGCCACCGGATTCGCTGTGGCGGCGACTGAGGATGGTCTCGGACAGCAGTGCCCCGACCTGGGCACTGACGACTTCGGCGACCTCGGCTGCGGTCGGGACGCCGATGATGATCGGATCCGGTGGCCGCAGTTGCGGTGGCGCGGGTGGCCGCGGTTGCGCGGCTGGCTGATGCGTCGCGCCCGCGAGGAGCAGGGGACCGATGATCTCCGCCACTCGAGTGGCGACCGGCTCGACGATCTCGCGGCGGTCGAGATCGACCGCTTGCCGGACGAGCTGCTCGATCTGACCGAGATCAACTTCGATGGTGAGGCTCGAGAAGAAGCCCTCGAGGGCGGCAATCACCGCATCGACGCCGGGAACGGCAGGAACGGCAGGAACGGCAGGAACGGCGCCCACCGGCTCCTCGGGAAGGAACGGCGTGCCCGTTAGCTCCTCCGAGACCGCGTCATTGTGCCCGGGCTCGTCGTCTCCTCGGGACAGGCTGCGACTCCACTCCTGAAAGGTGTACTCCCAGGCACGGAG
>JAUTXM010000414.1 GCA_030838025.1 Acidimicrobiaceae bacterium | reverse complement strand
CACCTGGCAGCGGGGATCGCTCAGGACCCACTTGAGCAGGGCCTGGGCCCAGGTTCGGATCCCGAACGCCCGCAGCGGCTCCAGTTCGGCCGCGCTCGGCGACGCGGCCAGCAACGCGCCCTCGCCGAAGGGGCGCATGACCAGCACGCCGACGCCGAGTTCCTGGGCCCGGGACAGGAGGCGCCGCTCGACGTGGCGTTCGTGGGGGTTGTACGGAAGCTGGACCGTGTCGAAGCGACCCGTCGCCAGCGCGATTTCGAGTTCGTCGAACGCCCGCGGGGAGTAGTGGGTGACGCCGATGAGGCCCACCTCACCCCGGTCACGGGCCGCCTCGAGCATCGGCAAGTGATCCCGCCAGGCCAGCAAGTTGTGAATCTGCATCACGTCCACCCGGCCGCCGAACCAGCGCACCGCCCGATCCAGCTGCGCTCGCCCTTCTTGGCGGGAGTTGGTCCAGATCTTGGTTGCCACGATGGCGTCACCGCGGCGCTCCCCGAGCGCGTCGGCCAGCAGCCGCTCGGCCTGGCCGTACATGGGCGAGGAGTCGAAGACGGTGACGCCCTGATCGAGGGCCGCCCCGACAAGGCTGGCATGCCCGCCGTGACCGGCGGCCGCCTCCAGGCGCTGCCAGGTGCCCAGTCCCACGACCGGCACCTCGGGTCCACGCGGGCCGAGCAGGCGTTGCTCCACCGCCCGATCCTGGCACGCCGCAGTCGTCGAGGGCTCGGCGTCCTATCGACCCGTCGTTAGCTGGCCGTCTTGGCGATTTGGGCGACCCGTTGGAACGACAGCCCGAGCAGCTCGCCGACGTCTCGATAACTGACGCCGGCGCCGGTAAGGGCCCGGACCGCCTCGTCGCGGCGACGCTGGTCCTGCTCGGCGTGAGCCATCGCCGTCCGGGCCCGCTTGACGGCGGCGGCCAGTTTGCCCAGCTCGATGTCCCAGTCGATGTCGAAGGCGTCCGGCTCCAGCTCGTACGACAGGGCGTCCCACCGGGGTGTCGCCATTGGGTGGCGTCGCCGACGAGCACCGTTGGCGCCCACCAGGCGCCGGCCCGCCAGCGGGAGGTGATCGCGGCGGCCGCCGGTCGCTTCGAGCTTTGAGCGCCTCGGTCACAGAGCTGTTGACGATCGTCTTCATTCCCTGGACGAGACCCACTATCGCGCCAACCAGCTTGCTCCTACGAGACTCCGGCTACCCCGCCAGGCGCTCGGCCAGCAAACGGGCCGGCGTGGTTCCAGACAGGTCGTGCACGTCCTTGGAGAGATGCGCCTGGTCGGCGTAACCCGCCATGGCCGCCCACCCTGCGAGACCGGTGGCCCCGGCGGCACCCTCGGCCAGGCGAAGGAAACGCTGCATGCGGCCGATCCGCTGCAATGTCTTCGGGCCGAGCCCGGTCTCGTGCTCGACCACGCGGCGCAGCTGGCGGCACGACAGGCCCACCTGCTGGGCGACCGAGGCCACATCAGCCGCGGGCGACTCCCGAAGGCGGCCGACCGCGGCCGCAGCCCGTCGATCGAGCCTCGCCCCGGACAGCCACCCGACCAGCCAGGCGTCGGCCGCTGCCCCGGGCTCCAGCAGTGCGGCCGCCACCCGGCGCGCCACCGCAGAACCCAGCACCTCGTCCAGCGCCACGCTCTGGTCTCGCAACACGATCGCCGGGAGCCCGAAGACCGCCCTGATCGCCTCGGTCCGCACCCGCAGACCGACCACGATCGACCCCGGGGCCAGGCGAGGCAGCGCCACCACGCTCGTCGGCCCCACCACAACGCCCCGGTCGCCGTCGAGAACCACCACGTCGGCGCAGCCATCGGGCAGGACCCGCTGGACATAGCCGCCGCGGCGAGCGTCGACCCGCTGCTCCCAGCGGCAATCAATGACGCGGCCGGCCTCACGGAGCGGCCACTCTCGATAGACCGACGTCATGGGCCGCGAGTTTTCACCCGGTGGCCGATTCGTACAAGACCCTGGCGCCGGTGGCGTGCCAGGGTGACGAACATGCAACCGCGAGTCGACATCATCACCCTCGGTGTTCCCGACCTCGACGCCGCCCGGCGGTTCTACCTCGAAGGACTCGGTTGGACGGCCGTCTTCGACGTGGCCGGTGAGGTCGCGTTCATCCAGATCGGACACGGCCTGTTGCTCGGCCTCTTCGGCGCCGCCGACCTGGATGCCGACGTGGGCGACCCGAGGCGGGAGGGACCCCATACCCCCTCCCCGCCCATGTCCCTGGCCCACATCGTGCAGACCGAGGACGAGGTCACCGACCTGCTCCGCCAGGCCGAGGCCGCGGGAGGCACCATCTTGAAGCCGGCCCAGCGCGCCGAATTCGGCGGCTTCCACGGCTATTTCGCCGACCCGGCAGGATTCCGCTGGGAGGTGGCGACCAACTCGGGTTGGCATGTCGAGCCGGACGGCACCGTGTTCCTCGGACCCGTCGGCGACTAGCCACCCGACCGCTACCGGTCGGCGTGCTCACCGGGTTGATGCGCCGCGATCAATATGTCAATGGGGAACGGCTCATCGCCTCTGACCGATTGCCTGCCGACGTGAACGACTTGCTGGTGGGCGGGGATTTGCCGGATACGGGCGACGCGCTCGGTTCAAGTGGCAGCGCCCGCGATCAGCGCCACGGTCTCCTCGATAGTGGGCACGCCCGGTTAGCCGACGGTTAGCCGGCCGTGCCGAACAGGCTCCCGGCGATGTCGTCTGCGATGTCCGCTTCGAGCCGGAGGCGGGCGTTATCGACGAACTCGCGGTGAATCTCCAAGCCACCGGACTGTCGGCCGAGGCGCCGAGCGACGACAACGGTGGTTGCCCCCCCGGCGAACGGATCGATGACCACACCGGCCGGTGGACTGGCGGCCTTGATGAAGAACTCCGCTAGGCCCTCGGGCATCGCCGCGGTGTGAGCGACACCCTTGTGCTGGTTGTAGGTCTGAGGAACGACCACGACATTGCCGGGATCGGCGCCACCGTTTAGATAGGTCTTCGTGCGGTCCCGACCAAAACCGGCCTCGGTGTTGCGTCGGCCGTTCTGGTCGAGCTTGCGACGCTCGATCTCGTCGGCTGCGGTCTTGTAGGGGATCCGGATGGCATCGAGATCCCAGTGCGGCTTCCGGCGCCGGGCAAAGTGGTACACGTACTCGAAGCTGTCCTTGGTCCGAGGTCCGAACCGGCCGGGAACAGCGTTCGGTTTGGCCCAAATGTAGGTCTCGATCCATCGCCACCCGATGTGCTGGAGGGCGAGGACCAGCTGGTACACGTACGGGTGGCGCTGGCCGCGCAGCGGCCCCTGGTTGGCCACCCGGTTCTTGATGTTGAGGACCAGGCTGCCGGTCTCGGTCGTGGCGTCGAGCATCGCCCGGGCGTGAGGCAGGAACCACTCGACATAGCGGTCAGGATGGATACGGCTGTACGCGCGGGCGTCGGCATAAGGCGGGCTGGTGAAGAAAAGATCCACGCTCTGGCGTGGGAGCCGAGGCAACCATTCGGCCGAGTCTCCCCAGGTGACGCCGTCGCTCAGCAACTGAGCGAGTATCCCGTCGGCCCCTTTTGGCGGTGATGGGATGGTCGAGGGCACAGGTTGAAGTCCCACCGCCACTGACCCTACCGGCCTCCACGCCGGCAGCCGAGGACCGTCGATGACAGCGCTGGTCCCTACGTCGAACAGCCGTTGGGGTATCACCTGAAATGGCTGGTTGCTCGCGGTGATCACCGGTTCACCTCAACGGTGTTCGACGCCGGCGGGTGGGCACTCCAGGCCCCGCTGTGGCCCGACCAGCGCTGGCCGCCGAAGGTGACCGTCGCCACGCCGAACTGGCCGGCGTGGCCGATGAGCCAGCCCGCCACCTGCCAGCCCCGGGCGGCATCGAGCGGCGTCCCGAGCGTCGGGGGACCGAGGTCGGCCGCCAGTTCCGAGGCCAGGAACTGGTTGAGGGCCGGGGTGGCCTTGCCGGGCACATGGCAGGCGAACGCCGCGGGCAGCTCGCCGGTCAGGGCCTGGGCCAGCACTCGGGCTTCGGCCTCCCACCGGGCGTAGGCGTCGGGGCCGGCGCTGCGCTGGACCGCCTGGGCGGCGACGGTGACGTCGAGGGTCTGCCAGTTGTCGACCTTGGCCAGGTGGGTGTAGAAGGCGGTGGCGGCGTAGCGGGGCGACAGGATCTGGTCCTTGGTACCCCATCCCTGCGAGGGGCGCTGCTGGAACAGCCCGAGCGAGTCGAGATCGCCATAGGACAGGTTGTAGAGCTTGGACTCCTGCAGCGCCGTCGCCAGGGCAATGGTCACCGCGTGATCGGGCATGCCGAGGCGTTTGCCGACGGCGGCGATGGTGGTGGCGTTGGCCGCTTGCTCGGCGTCGAGGGAATAGCTCTCGGTGCCGGCGGCGGCGCGGCACGGCAGCGCCGCGGGCACCGTAGGGCTGTGGCTACAGGCCACCAACAGCGAGACCAGCAGGGGAAAAAGGGCGAGCGCCGTCCAGGGCGAGCGCCGTTGTCCCCTGCAAGGCCGCCTCTGATCCAGCGTTGCGATCAGCCGGTGCACGCCTGAAGCCTAAAGCGGGCCTGTCCGCCGGCGGTGTCACGGCCCTGCCGGGAGTGCCGGTCGTCGGTGATGTGCCGGGAGTGGCCGGTCAGTCGGTGATCGATCGTTGGAACTGGCGGATGGCGATCGGCGCGGCCACGGCGATGATCACGGCCGAGGCGATCACGGTGTACAGAACCGGGTGTAGCAGCGACCATGGCGCGCCCACGGGCGCCTTGGCTCCCGGATTGCCGAACAGGGTGCGCAGCGCACCGGACAGGGAAGACACCGGGTTCCACTCGGCGAAGGTCTTCAGCACCCCGGGAAGTGTCGAGGTGGGCACGAACGTACTGGCCACGAAGGTGAGCGGGAAGATGGCCACGAACGCCACACCCTGGACCGCCTGGGGCGTGGCCAGCGAGCTGCCCAGCAAGACGCCGATCCAGATCATGGCGAAGGCGAACAGAATCAGCAGCCCGTAGGCGGCCGCGGCGTGCCAGATGTCGGTGTGGATGCGCCAGCCGACGATGAGCCCGCACACCGACATGAACGCCATGGGCAGCAGGGCTTTCAGCAGGTTGGCCAGGGCGTGGCCACCGAGCACGGCGCTGCGTGCCATGGGCAACGACCGGAACCGGTCCATGGCGCCGTTGTTCCGATCGGCGGCAATCGCCATGGCGACACCAAAGGTTCCTCCGAAGACGATCGTCTGGGCGAAGATGCCCCCGATGAGGAACTCCCGGTAGCTGCCGCCCCCGGGCACGCTGATGGCCCCGCCGAAGACGTATGCGAACAGCAGGACGAACATGACCGGTTGGATGGTGGCGTCGGCCAGCACTTCGGGTTCCCGACGCATGTGAAGCAGCCCGCGGCGGGCCACGACCCACATGTCGGCGAGCGCCGAGCTCCGGCGGTCGCCGGGCGGCCCGAGCTCGACGGGCGTCGTGGGCGCCTGCGTCTTCGTTGTTTGACTTGCTGCGGTGTTCGGGATCATCTCGGTCGTCATTGCAGGACCTCCTCGGCCGCGGGGGCAGCGGATGCCCCGGGGACAGCGGATGCCCCCGAGGCGTTACCGTCGGTCGCTGCGGGGGTGCCGGTCAGCGTCATGAAGACGTCGTCGAGCGTCGGTTGGTGTAGGCCCAGGTCTTCGACGTCGATGCCCGCCGTGACCAGCTCGGTCGCCACCGATGCAATGGCCGCGGCGCCTGCTGCCGCGGGCGCCATGACCCGCCGGGTCGGACGGTCGATGGTGGCTCGCACGCCGACGACGCGCTCCACGATCGCCGCCACCGGGACCAGGTCGTCTGGGTTCACCGGAACGATCAGCAACTGGTCGCCGCCCACTTGGCGCTTGAGGTGACGGGCATCGCCCCGGGCGATCACCCGGCCGTGGTCGACGACCACGATCTCGTCGGCCAGGCGTTCCGCCTCCTCCAGGTACTGGGTGGTGAGTAGGACGGTCGTCCCCTCGTCGACCAGGGTGTCGAGCACCGCCCACAACTCGTTGCGGCCTCGCGGGTCAAGGCCGGTGGTCGGCTCGTCGAGAAACAGCACCTCGGGGCCCGCCACCAGCGTCGCCGCTAGGTCGAGTCGACGGCGCATCCCGCCTGAGTACTCCTTGGCCAGCTTGCGGCCCGCCTCGGCCAGCGCGAACTGCTCCAGCAACTCTTCGCCTCGCCGCCGAGCGATGGCTCGGCCGAGATGGTGCAGCTCGCCGATCATCGTCAGGTTTTCCAGCCCGCTAAGCAGGCCGTCGACGGTGGCGTCCTGGGCGGCCAGGCCGATTCGGCGGCGGACCTCACGGGGACTTTCCAAGACGTCGAAGCCCGCCACTCGCGCGGTGCCGCCGTTGGGCCTTGAAAGGGTCGTGAGAATTCGCACCGCGGTCGTCTTGCCGGCGCCGTTGGGGCCGAGCAACCCGCACACCGACCCGGTGGCAACCGACAAGTCGATGCCCGCCAGCGCCACGCTGTCGCCATAGCGCTTGCGAAGATCGTGGGCCTCGATGGCGAAGGTCGAAGACATCGCCCGGCAGGCTACCGGCCGCGCTGAGGGCGGCCGCCAGCCATTTTCGCGGCGGTGCTGCTAGCCGCCGACCTTCTGCAGCACCGAGCGGACGGCGTCGTAGGCGCGGTCGACGATCGCGATAGCCGGTCCCACCAGCACGTTGCCAGGGAAGCTGCTCGGCGCGTGGGGGTGCGGATGGGTCGGTGCCAGCGCCTTGGCGATGGTGTAGGCCTGTCCCAAGGTGTTGAGCCGCTCGGGCGACACTCCCGCCTTGAGCGCCGGGAACACCTCGGCTTCCTCGTGTGATGCGTGCTCCAGCACCGCCCCCTTCAGCTGGAGCAACGACCGGCGGAACTCCGCCGAACCGATCTCCATGCGCTCCAGGGCGGCCAGGGCTTCCTCGGCCTCCTGCTGCTCGGCGACCCTGGCTTCGGCCAGTGCATCGCCGCCTTCGACCCAGGATCGAAGCGCCGGGTAGACGATCTCTTCCTCCGCCACCTCGTGGGCGACCAAGTCCTTGACCAGGCGGGGGAACAGGGTCGCCAGGTCGTCGCCGTCACCGCTGCCATCGATCTCTTCCAGCAGGCTCTTGGCCTTGGCGTGATCCTCCAGCAACAGCTCGATCAGATCACGGCCCTCGTTGCTCTCGTTGTCTGCCATCGGTACCTCCTCCGCCGTCCCGCTCTGTGCGGGCAGTTCCGAAGTCATACCCAGCGCCGGTTTTTCTTACGCGTCCCGGACTCCTGGGCGTCCTGGGCCGCTATCGGTGGAATGCCGACAGGCGCTCGGCCTCCTGGGCCACGTCTCGCTCCGCCGCCGGCTCGAGGGGTGCGAAGGGCTCGGGGCGCACCTCGCCAGCGTGGTAACGCCACGTCCCGGCCACCTTGCCGTCGACCAGAAAGGTGTTGAGCGAGTGGGGATTCTTGGACGTGAAGAGGAGCGGGCGGTGCTCCTCGGCCAACACCTGCTTGCGGCGGGCATGGACCAGGAGCAACGCCTCCCAGACGGGAAGGAAGCGAACCGGGGCCGCAGTGTGCGGGCCGGGCAAGGGGGCTCTCGGGAGGTCGAAGAGCTGCTGGCCGTCCTCGGATTCGAACTGGCGCAGGTCGAGACGTTGCAGCGTGGGCAGGACGCGCCCGATTGGCAGGCCGGCCCAATTGGCAACCTCGCCGGCCGTTGCCGGGCCGAACCCGCCCAGGTAGCGGCGCACGAGGTGCTCGTCGGCGGCGCGCTCGCCAGTGGTGCGCTCGCCGGACGAGGCGCCCGCAGGCAACCACCATGAGGCCAGGGCAAAGAGGTCAGCCCGGCGGTGCTCCCACGTGCCGGACGGGGGAACCCGCACCAGGTCCAGCCAGAAACCGACACCGGCCGCCAGCTCCCGCCCGATGGCCGCGTCGATCTCCTTGCGCCGCATCGGACCCTGCGAAAGCCGTTCGTGTAGTTCTGTGGCCGCGGCGACCATCTCGTCGTCGGTCACGACACCCCGTCGGGATGCCAACCACCACGAACGGCGGGCGTCTCCCACCGCCAGTGCGAGGGGCCAGTAGTCCCGCGCTGAGACGAGGTGAATGGTGGCGCGCATCAGCGTCGCTTGGATCACCCGACGGCCTTCCAAGGCGGCCGTGAGCTCGGGGCGCTCGAACCCCTCGATCCTCGACCAGAAGGCGAGGTACATCGACGGTGCGTATTGCGCCTGCAACCCCGCAACCAAGTCGAGCACCCGCGGCAACGGCAGGCGAACCCGCCGCAGTAGCAACTGGCGGGCCAGCAGGGCTCGATTCAGGTGAAGATCGGTGAGCACTCGATGTTTCGCCGTGGCCATCGGGGCGTCCCCCAGTACCTCGTCAGGGAAGGATCACCGCGACGAGCGGGCCCGGGCCGGACGACTTGAGCACCAGCCGACCACCTGCGGCCTCGGCCAGCGATTGGGCCAACCGCAGACCCAGCCCGTGACTGCCGTCTCCGTTTGCACCGGCCCGTCCTCCCTCGGTTGACTCGGCGCTCGATCCGGACGTCGCGCTCACCTCTGCCGGAACCAACGTTGGGAGCTGAATCATCCCGTCACCCTCGTCGTGGACCCCGATGCTGATTCCGCCCGACACGATACTGGCCGCGACCTCGACGGACCCCCCTCCATGCGTCGTGGCGTTGTCCACCAAGATGTCGAGGATCTGGCCCAATGTGGCCGGTCCTCGCCGGACCGCGACCGAGCCCTGATGGCGCACATCCAACCTGCGCCCCCGCTCCGCCAGAATCGGATGCCACCGCCGTTGGAGGTCGTCCAACACGTCGCCGACCGCCGCGGTGCGACCGGCCAACTCCGGGGCCGAAGTACCACCACTGCGGGCCAACAGGAACAACTGGTCGAGGGTGTCTTGCACACGGTCGACTTCGGTGACCGCGTCGCGCAGGGCTTGTTCGACGTCGACACCAGGGGTCATCAAGGCGTTGTCCAGCGAGAGCCGAAGCGCCGTCAGCGGCGTTCGCAACTGATGCGACGCATGGGCCGTGAATGCCCGTTCCTGGGCTACCAACGCTTGCAACCGGCAGGACGTCGACGCCAGAACCGCCTCCGCCCGGTCGACCTCCGCCACGCCCGATGGCCGGGCAGACACGGTGAAGTCACCGTCTCCCAACCGGCCCGCGGCCGCGATCAGATCGTCCACCGGCTGGGCCAACCGGCGGGCCTGCCACAAGGCGAACCCCGCCGCGGCGCCGAGTGCCGACAGGCCCAAGGCCAGCATCTCCAGCCGCGCCCGCAGGGTGCGCCATGCCAGCGCAGCGAGGGAGGACGATGCCTCGACGGTCCCAACGGTCGCCTCGTTGACCGTGATCGGATGGGCTGAGACGAGCCGCGACCCACTTGTGCCCTGTGCCGGGCCGCCGCGCAGCGCCGAGCGGGCCTGGGCGTCAGCCGAGGCGGGACCGGCGCCGGCAACCAGCACCCCGCGGTCGTCGTAGTACGCCACGTGGACCCCGGCCGCCATTGCCGGCGGTTCGATGGGATCCGACCCGTGCAAACCCTCGGCTGGTACCACCGCGGCGGCCAAGATCGCAGCCTGCTGGAGGCGGCTCAGCTCATGGCTGCGGTAGACCCGGCCGAGCGCCCACGCAAGCGGAATCCCAAACACCAGCAGGGTGGCGGTGGTGATCAGCAACGTGGCGACCAGGATGCGACGTCTCAACGGCAGCCCTCAGCTCCCATGGCCTCAGGTCCCCTGGCCGTGCTGCTCCCATCGGTCTGCTGCTCCAGCCGATAGCCAACGCTGCGAACCGTGGTGATCAAGCTGGGCGCGGCGGGTCCTTCGCCGCCATCAAGCTTGCGCCGCAAGGCCGAGACGTGCATGTCCAGCGTTTTGGTCGTGCTGTCGAAATGCTGATCCCAGACTTCCGCCAGGAGCCGTCGGCGTGAGACGACCCGACCGGCGTCAAGCACGAGGACCGCCAGCAAGTCGAACTCCCGGGCTCGCAGCTCGACCTCGTCACCCGCGACGGCGCAGCGGCGGGCGGCCAGGTCCACGTGCAGCCGCCCACGCCGGGTCGCAATGTCGACCGAATCACGCTCGCCGGTTCCCTGGCGACGCAGCCGGGCCCGGATCCGAGCCAGCAGCTCGGCCAGCCGGAACGGCTTCACGATGTAATCGTCGGCCCCGGCATCCAGGCCAACGACAACATCGATCTCTTCGGTTCGGGCCGTGACCACCAGGATCTCGAGGGGCGGGTACCGCCCCCGAAGGCACCGGCACACTTCGACGCCGTCCATATCGGGGAGGCCAAGGTCGAGCAAGACCAGGTCGGTGCCGGCGCCGACCAAACGCAGTGCGTCGGTGCCGGTGCGAGCCCAGTCCACGGTTGCACCCTGACCGGTCAACGCCAGCACCAGCGACCGCCCGATCGCCTCGTCGTCTTCGACCACGAGCAGCGACGAGCCCAGCACCGGTTGCAATGTTACGGTCCAATCGAACCAGCACCGGCGTGCGGGCGCTGGTGGTGGACAGGATTTACCCAGCGATTACCGAACGCCGGGCCTCGGTTGAAGCGGGCCCTCCTAGCTTCGGGATTCATGACCAACGCGCACAGGCTCGGGGCGCGAACGACTGGCGCCCTCCTGGTTTTGATGATCACCGCGGGCGCCGCATGCAGCGGGGGATCCGGATCGAAAGCGGCATCGAAATCGGGGGCGCCCACCACGTCGTCCCCGACGGCGACCACCACTTCGTCAACTGCCGTCGCACCATCGGCGACGACAGCGACCACTGCGGCCGTCTCGCTGGCGTGCCGATCGACGACCGCCGGTGCGAGCGGCGGTGGAAGCGGCGACGTTCTCGTCCCCGGCGACATCCCCGACACCCAGAGGTTCGTCACCTATCACTCGGGCGACGGCTATCACCTCGACTACCCCGAGGGTTGGGCCCAGGCACAGTCGGGCGGCGTCGTCAGCTTCACCGACAAGTTCAACTCGATACGGGTCGAGATGACGTCCGTCCCTACGGCCCCGACCGCGGCGTCGGCGCAAGCCTCCGATGTGCCGGCGCTGGCCGCGTCGACCCCGTGCTTCCAGGCCGGGAACGTCACCCAGGTGACGCGAAAGGGGGGCAGCGCGGTGCTGATCACCTATCGCGCCGACTCCTCCGCCGACTCCGTGACCGGCAAGATCCTTCTCCAAGACGTCGAGCGCTACGAGTTTTGGCAGGCCGGAAAGCTGGTCACGATCACGGTGGCGTCGCCCAAGGGCTCTGACAATGTCGACCCGTGGCGGACCGTCACGGACTCGTTCACCTGGGGCTCGTGACTTCGGCTGTCGTCGCAGCAACCGAGTTGTACCGGTTCTTCCATGCCGGCGACGACGAGGTCATGGCGCTCCGCGGCGTCTCCCTGGAGGCGTCGGCGGGCGAGTTCGTCGCCGTCGTAGGTCCGTCAGGGTCGGGAAAAACGACGCTGCTCGCATGTCTCGCGGGGTTGGACGACCCCGACGGTGGCCTGGTCAGGGTGGCCGGCCAGGTGATGAGCCGGCGGCCCGAACGGGAACGGGCCCGGCTGCGGGCCACCCATCTCGGGGTCGTCCTCCAGTCGGCCAACCTCATCGAACACCTGACGCTGCGGGGCAACCTGCGCCAAGCGCAGCGTCTGGCCGGCCACGGTTCCGGCCCCGCCATCGACCGTTCCGACATCGACCGTTCCGACAGGGACCGTTCCGACAGGGACCGTTCCGACATCGTCGGGTCGGACATCGACCGCCTGTTGACCCGGGTCGGGCTGGCGGGCCGGGCGGGCGCCTTTCCCGCCCAACTCTCGGGCGGCGAGGCGGTACGCGCCGGCGTGGCGGTGGCACTGGTGAACCGGCCCCTAGTCCTACTGGGCGACGAACCGACCGCGGAGATCGACCGGGCCACCGAGACCCAGCTGCTCGAACTCCTGCGGGCCGAGGTGTCCCGCGGCCTCGCTTTGGTGGTGGCGACGCACAGCCCGGCGGTCGCCGCCGCGGCCGACCGGGTCATCACCTTGGCCGACGGGCGGGTGGTCGCGTGACAGATGACTCCGCACTCGTCGTCGCCGACCACGTTTCCCGCACGTATGGGCGAGGTCCATCTGCGGTTGTTGCCGTCCACGGCACGAGTTGCCGCATCCTGGCCGGAGAGCAGATCGCGCTGGTGGGCCCGTCGGGATCCGGCAAGTCGACTCTCGTGCATCTGCTGGCGGGCCTCGACACGCCGACGAACGGCGTGATTCGCTGGCCCGGTCTGGGAGGGTTACCAGCCCGACTGCCAGCCGGGTCGCTGGGGCTGGTATTCCAGGGCCCAAGCCTCCTGCCCGACCTTGACATCGCAGAGAACGTGGCTTTTCCCCTCGTCCTTTCTGGACACCCGGGCCCGTCCGCCCGTGCCGCCGCCGTGATGATGCTGCGCGAGTTGGACCTAGCCGACCTGGCGGACAAGGTGCCTGGCGAAATCTCGGGCGGCCAGGCCCAGCGGGTCGCCGTTGCCCGCGCCCTCGTGGCCCGCCCTCGCCTCATCCTCGCCGACGAGCCGACCGGTCAGCTGGACCACGCCAGCGCCGCCATCGTGGTCGCCCTGCTCACCGACCGGGCCCACGAGTTGAACGCCGGACTGCTCGTCACCACCCACGATCCATGGGTAGCAGCTCAGCTGGAAATCCAGTGGCACATGATCGACGGCCGCCCAAGGTTCTCCCAGGCGATGGTCCCATGAGCGCGGGCGCGTGGTTGGCCGGTCTGGTTCGCCGTCGCCCGGGGCGGCTGGCCGCGTCGGCGGCCGGCGTGGCCGTGGCGGTGGCATTGCTGGCATCGATCGCCACGTTCTTGTCCGGCGCCCTGGCCACGATGACCACCGCCGCCACCCGGCAGATCGCAGTCGACTTGCAGATCGAGGCGCACCAGGGCGTGGATCCGGGAACGGTTCTGGCCGCCGCGGCCGCCGCGCCGCGGGTACAGGCGGCCCTCCCAGTTGAGTTCGGGACCACCACGGGGCTACGGGCGGCCACGGGCAGCACCATCCAGGCCACCGGACCGGGCGTCGTGGTCGGCGTCCCCCCCGGCTACGGCGCCGCATTTCCTGGCGAGCTGCGGGTACTTGTGGGCGACGCTGCTGGGGTGCTGCTGGCCCAGCAGACTGCGGCCAACCTGCACGCGGGACCGGGCGATACGGTCAGCATCGGCCGCGCTGGTCTTGATGCGGTCATGGTTCGCGTCGATGGGGTGGTCGACCTGCCCCAGGCAGACTCACTGTTCCAGGCCGTCGGCGCACCCGCCGGCGCACAGGCCTTGGCGCCGCCCGACAACGTCATCGTCCTCCCGGCGCCGCGATGGCACGCCGTGTTCGACACGCTGGCGGCATCGCGGCCCGACCTTGTGCGCTTCCAGGTCCACGCCCGGCTGGATCACCACCTGCCCCGCGATCCTTCGGCCGCCTTCAATCAGGTCAGCGGGGCGTCCCGCAACCTCGAGGCGAGCGTGGCGGGCGGGGCGGCAGTCGGCAACAACCTGGCCGCCGCCCTCGACGGAGCGCGAGGGGATTCGCTGTACGCCCAGATTCTGTTCATCCTGCTCGGGCTGCCCGGCGTGGCCCTGGCGGGGCTGTTGACCGCGACGGTCACCGCCGCGGCGTCGGACCGGCGGCGCCGGGAGATGGCACTGCTGCGCGTGCGGGGCGCGACCGTGCGGACCATGGTCGCCATCGCTGCGGCAGAGGCGGCTGCGGTCGCGTTGGTCGGCGCAGCGGTAGGGCTGGGCGCCGCTGCGGTCGTGGGCCGCACGTCGTTCGGTTCGGCCACCTTCGGTGCGTCACGATCGTCAGGCATCGCGTGGGCGCTGGCGTCGGCGCTGGCCGGAGTGGTGATCGCCGCCTGGGCGATCGTCGTCCCGGCCTGGCGCGACGCCCGCCGAGTCACGGTGGCGGCCGCACGCCAGCCGCTCGGCCGGCAGGACCGGCCCCGGTGGATGCGCGGTTTGCTCGACCTCTGGGTGCTCGGCGCGTCAGGCGTGATCTTCTGGCTCACGAGCCGAGCGGGCTACCGGATCGTCCTGGTGCCCGAGGGCCTCCCCACACTGTCGGTCAACTACTGGGCCTTGTCGGGCCCGCTGTTGTTCTGGGCTGGCTGCGGCCTGCTGGCCTGGCGGATCGCCGACGCACTGTTCGGACCCGGCCGCCGGTTGGTGGCGGCCGCCGCCCAGCCGGTCGCGGGCAACCTGTCGGCCACCATCGCCGCCAGCCTGTCGCGGCAACGGCGCCGGCTGTCGCGGCCGGTCGCGCTGGTCGCCCTGACCGTGGCGTTCGCAGCGTCGACCGCGGTCTTCAACAGCACCTACCACCATCAGGCGGGGGTCGATGCGGTGCTCAGCAACGGGGCCGATGTCACCGTTTCGTACCCCGGCAACTCTGGTCCACCGGCGGATCTGCCCACCGCCCTCGCCGCCATTGCCGGGGTCCGTCACGTCGAGCCCATGGCGCACCGATTCGCGTACGTCGGCGCCGACCTGCAGGACCTCTTCGGCGTCCGCGCCCCCACCATCGTGGCCGGGGCCACGTTGCAGGACACGTATTTCCGGGGCGGGAGCGCGCGGCAGCTGATGGGCCAGTTGGCCCGCCAGCCCGACGGCATCCTCGTGAGCGCCGAGACGGTGAAGGACTTCCAGCTCAGCGTCGGCGATCAGCTCCGACTCCGGCTGCGCGACGCCGCCAGCGGCCAGCTGACCGAGGTCACGTTCCATTACCTGGGCGTCGCCAAGGAGTTCCCGACCGCCCCCCGTGACAGCTTTCTCGTCGCCAACGCCGACTATGTGGCGGCGCGGACGGCCGCCATCGGGCGGCCGACCAACAACACCTTCCTGCTCACCACCGGGCCCGCGTCGCCCGTTGCGGTGGCCGATCGCGTCCGGGCTCGGGTCGGTACCGCGTCTGGCGCCGTGGTGACCGATCTCGTCACGAGCCGTCGCCAGGTCGGATCGTCGCTGACGGCCGTCGACCTGTCGGGCCTGACACGCGTGGAACTCGGGTTCGCCCTGTTGCTGGCCGCGGCCGCGACCGGCTTGGTCCTCGGGCTCGGACTCCACGAGCGGCGCCGGGGCTTTGCGATCGCTCGGGCGCTGGGCGCCCGACCGCGCCAGGTGGCGGCCTTTGTCCGGGTGGAGGCGGCGACCATCACCCTCGTCGGTTTGGTGCTGGGCGCACTGGGTGGGTGGGGCCTGACCGAAATGCTGGTGAAGATCCTGACCGGGGTGTTCGACCCGGCACCCAGCGGGTTGACCGTCCCGTGGGGGTACCTGGCCGTGATGGGAGTCCTGGCCGTGGTGGCGGCCGCCGCGGCCGCCGCGGTAACTGTGCGGGCGACCCGGCGTCCTATTGTCGAGACGATTCGCGACTTGTAGCCCCCGTAGCGCTTCTCAGCGAGCGGCGGTTTCCAGTTGTCTCACTGCGCCCTCGAGTCACCTTGGCAGGCGGTGCAACGCTCTATGTGCTGGCGGCTGACAGGTGATCCGCCACGGCACGCTGGGCGTCGGCCGCCTGGCGGGCGGCATCGGCCCGGCTGCGGGCCTCGTCCGCGTGGTCTCTGGCCGCTTTGGCCTCGGCGGCCAGGCGGTCTGCCTCACTCCCGAGGCGATCCGCGTCGGCTTCGATGGCCTGGGCTTCGGCGGCCAGACGATCCGCCTCCGCCATTGCCGCTTGGCGACGACTCGCCCTTTCGGCCAGCGCCGCCTTGGCTGCGCCCGCGTCATCGGCCCCAGCGGCCGCGGCCTGATCGTCCCCGGCCTGATCGTCCCCGGCCTGATCGTCTCCGGCGGACGCTTGTTGGAGCTCGTCTTCCGCGGCGGCGCCCTCGGCCACCGTCGCGGTGGGCACCAGACGTAGTGGCGCCGCGAGCGAATCCATGCCGAAACCCGGGGCGTCTTGATCGCGATCGAGCATGCCCCGTTGCAGGAGGTCC
>JAUTXM010000409.1 GCA_030838025.1 Acidimicrobiaceae bacterium | reverse complement strand
GAGGACCGGGACGGACGCAGCTCTCGTGTGCCAGTTGTCCTGCCAAGGGCATGGCTGGTTGGCGACCTGCGGAAGGGATAAGCGCTGAAGGCATCTAAGTGCGAAGCTCGTTCCAAGATGAGGTCTCCCACAGGGTTAACCTGGTAAGGCCCGTGGTAGACGACCACGTTGATAGGCCGGAGGTGTAAGCGCAGCAATGCGTTCAGCCGACCGGTACTAATCGGCCGAGGGCTTGGGACAAACCTGCCCGTGCTCGCTATGGAACGCTCACAGGGGACGACCCTGTTTTTGAGCATGGTTTCCGGTGGCCATAGCGGCGGAGTCACACCCGTTCCCATCCCGAACACGGAAGTTAAGCCTGCCTGCGCCGATGGTACTTGGGGGGTAGCCCCCTGGGAGAGTAGGTCGTCGCCGGAATAAATCGCAGAGCAACGCCCCGTACCGACAGGTGCGGGGCGTTCTCGCGCCCGGCGGTACCATTGTCCAATGGCCTCCACTCCCCCCGGCGATCGGCGCGCCCGCAAACCAGCCGGGGACTCGAAGCCAACCGACGGAGGTGGAGCAGGCGGTCGTTCCCGCACGGGGTCGCAGCGCAGTTCGGGTGGCGACGACGGCAGGCGTCGGGGTTCTGGGGAGTCGGAGGGGTATCGCTCCAGCAGCACCGTTCGCCGTGTTTCTGGTCGGCCTGGCGTCGCGGGGCGGCCGTCTTCGGGAGTACGCCGCGATGCCGGCCAATGGCAGGACCGGCCAAGTAGGGGAGTCGAGCCGCGCTCGGGGACGGGTCGGCCGCGTTCTGGTAGCGGTGGGGAAAGTGGCGGAGACGCCGGCGCATCGGGGGGAACTGGGCGCCCTTGGAGTGCGGGGCGCAGAGATGGCGGGAGCGCCGGTACTTCTGCGGGAAGCGATCGGCCTCGAAGAGGTGCCTCAGGGCGGCCGTGGGCCGGTCCGGCAGGTAGCGGCACCAGGACCTCGGGAGGGTCGAAGAAGTGGTCGGGTGACCGCTCGGGCGGTGGGGAGAATGGATCGCGGTTTGGTTCGAACTCGCGCAACGCTGCGTCGGGCAACCGACGATCGGGAACCGGTGAAGGGGGCCGGGACGGGCGGCCGTCAGGTTCCGGAGGTTATTCAGGGCCCACCACCGGCGGTCGACCTGGAAACGGCAGGAGCGGCGGGTATTCCTCGTCCAACACGGGTGGCCGAGACAGCGGTGGCCGGACCGGCGGCTATTCGTCCTCCGCCGGCAGTGGCCGAAGCGCGGGCAGGGGAGGCTACACGGCGGGGGATGGCGGACGTGGCGGTAGCGGAGGCGGTGGTCGCCCTGGCGGTTACGCGCCGCCTGGGAGCGGCGGGAGTTATGTGGCGCGGGACAGCGGACGTGGCGGTAGTGGAGGCGGTGGCCGGCCTGGCGGTTACGCGCCGCCTGGGAACGGCAGCCGCAGCGGCGGGGCCTATGGCGACCGGGAGGGTGGTCGAGGCGGTAGCAGCGGTCGGCCGGGTGGATACTCGTCCTCCGGTAGTGGCGGCCGGGGCGGCGGAAACAGCGGTGCAGGGTACCCGTCGGCAGGCGGAAGCGGCCAGGGTTCGGGCAGCGACGCCGGCCGGCCGGGTGGCTACTCGGCTTCTGGCGGGGCAGCGCGGGGCGGTGGTTCTTCGGCCTCGGGCGGCGGGCGTGGCGGTGGCTACTCGGCTTCTGGCGTGGCGGCGCGTGGCGGTGGTTCTTCGTCCTCGGGCGGGGGGCGTGGCGGCGGTGACTCCGCTTCTGGGGGGGCGGGGCGGGGCAGTGGCACCTCGTCCTCCGGTGGTGCCGGGCGGGCAAGCGGCTATTCGTCGGGTGGCGCGGGAGGTCGCGGCACCGATCGGGGAAGTCCTGGTGCTGGGCGGGCCGACCGCTCGACCGGTGCCGATCGTGACAGGCGCACAGCAGGCGGATATCCCTCGCAGGCGGCGCGGGGGCGTCCTGGCGCCAGCCAGGGTGGCCAGGGTGGAGGGTATCCATCCCGGTCCGGCGCACCCGACGGCGGAGCGAGGGCCGCTCGGAGGACCGACCCTCGGGACGCGGGGCGGTCGGACCGACCGCGTGGAGATCGCAGGACCGGTTCGACTCGCGCCGCCGAGCCCCGCATCCCTCCCGCAGCCCGCCAATGGGGCAGCGTTGCCCGCAACGGCGCGCGGGTGCTGGCCGAACCGAAGGATGGCTCAGCCTCTACAGCGTGGCGAGAAGCAGTCGTCCGGGCCAGGGCAGACGATGCCGACCAGGCTGACGACGAAGAGATCTGGGTACGCGACGAGGAGCCGGAAGAAGCGGTAATCGAACAGGCGCCGGCGCGCACCGGTCGACCGCGGCATACGGTTCCCGCGCCTGTGACCGCCGAGATCGCGGGTGCGGCTGGATCACGTGCCGGGTCCAAGCTGGCCGAACGCCTGGCGGAAGCGGCCCATGCCTACGACCACGACCGCTACCAGGATGCCCTGCGGATCCTCCGACCGCTGGCCCGAGCAGTCCCGACGGCCCCGGCCGTGCGGGAGTTGCTCGGCCTCACGCTGTACCGGCTCGGCCGTTGGCCGCTGGCCCTGGAGGAACTCG
Source organism: Acidimicrobiaceae bacterium (assembly GCA_030838025.1). GTDB lineage: Bacteria > Actinomycetota > Acidimicrobiia > Acidimicrobiales > Palsa-688 > JALYXV01. Next base: position 2,632 of record JAUTXM010000409.1, on the reverse strand, counting down.
AGCAGTACCGATCCATGTCGGCCAGCTTCGACCAGTATCCGGTCATGATGGACTGCCAGCGGGCGTTGCATCTCCATCGGGCGGTCGACGAGCTCTGGGAGGAGCTGCGCCAGGCCTCGCCCATCGCCGAGGTAGTCGCCGAAGGGCGGATCGTGATGGCCGGCTCGCTCGCTGATCGGGGCGATCTGCCGGGGGCCATCCGCCTCCTCGAGCGAGACGTCGCCATCCGCAAGCCCCGGCTGCACCACCTCCGAGAGTGGTATGCCCTGGCCGACTTATACGAGCGCGCCGGTGATGTGCCCCGGGCGCGTGACCTCTTCGTCCGGGTCGACAACGCTGACCCCGAATCCTTCGACACCCGGGACCGCCTGAGGGCGCTTCGGTAGGGATCAGCAACGGGTCAATCGCCGCTTCCCGGCGACGGACGCACTTCGGCCGGGTCGCTGATTGCGACGGGTTCCAGGGATCGGCGGCCGCTACGATCGACGGCCTCACTTTCCCCAACTCCGAGAGAGGAGCGCCGTCATGCGCTGGATCCTCCCGAGCGACCACATTCCGCCGGCCTGGTTCAACGTCGCCCCCCACCTGGACGAGCCGCTGGCACCGCCGCTGCACCCCGGCACGAGACAGCCGGTGGGGCCTGACGACCTGGCGCCGCTGTTCCCGATGGCGCTGATCGGCCAGGAGGTATCGACCGAGCCATGGATCGACGTGCCCGGCGAGGTGCTCGACATCCTGCGGCTGTGGCGACCGACGCCGCTGGTGCGGGCTCGCCGGCTCGAACAGGCGCTGGACACGCCAGCGCGGATCTATTTCAAGGACGAATCGGTGTCGCCGGCCGGGTCGCACAAGCCGAATACCGCCGTGGCGCAGGCGTATTACAACAAGGCTGAGGGAGTGACCAAACTCATAACCGAGACGGGTGCGGGGCAGTGGGGCAGTGCGTTGGCTTTCGCGACCTCGCTCTTGGGGATGGAATGCAAGGTCTACATGGTGCGGGCGTCGTACCAGCAGAAGCCCTACCGGCGGGTGATGATGGAAACCTGGGGAGCCAAGGTGGAGCAGTCGCCCGTCGACGACCCAGATCATCCGGGTTCGCTTGGCACCGCGATCAGCGACGCGGTACGGGAGGCAGCGACAAACTCTGGCTCGCACTATTCATTGGGATCGGTCCTCAACCACGTCCTTCTCCACCAGACCGTTATCGGGTTGGAGGCGAAAGAGCAGTTGCAGTTAGCGGGTGAGGAAAAGCCTGACATCGTGATCGGATGCTGCGGTGGGGGCTCCAACTTCGGTGGGCTCGCCTTTCCATTTGTTCCTGACCGAGATGTGGAATTGTTGGCAGTCGAACCGTCGTCGTGCCCGACACTGACCGAAGGCCGTTTCGAATACGATTTCGGGGACACTGCGGGTTTGACACCATTGCTGGCGATGTACACCTTGGGCCACGACTTTGTGCCGCCATCGATTCACGCCGGGGGATTGCGTTACCACGGTGACGCGCCATTGATCTGCAATCTGGTGAAGTCCGGCCGGATCAAGGCCACGGCGTACCCGCAGGGCAAGGTGTTCGAGAGTGCAGTCCAGTTCGCCCGGGCGCAAGGCATGATCCCTGCCCCTGAGACCAGCCACGCCATTCGGGCGGCCATCGACGAGGCCCTGAAGGCCAAGGAGGAGGGGACCGAGCGGGTCATCCTGTTCGGCTACTCGGGTCACGGGCTACTCGACCTGCAGGCGTATGATGATTTCTTGAACGGCAGGCTCGACGCAGGATGACGAGTTGGCCGTTTCGACGTTCTGGATGCATGCACGACGAGTCGATGGGGCATACTCAGTCAGAGGTGTTCTGATCTGGCACGTGGGGCGGGACGAGGAAGCGTGACGATCCAAGCAGAAGTCGTCAAAAACGGGGCAAGCGAGCATCGCGTCCAGTTCTACGACTGTGACGCGGACCTGGTTGAGTCGGCCGGTTCGTTCCTCGAAGAGGGTGTCCGCGCCGGGGAGCTGGCGGTCGTCATCGCTACCGAGGTGCACCGGCGCGAGTTCGGGCGATACCTGGCTGCCGCGGGCATCGACGTCACCGCAGCTACTGCGGGCGGGAGCCTGCTGCTGCTCGATGCCGCTACGACGCTCTCGGGTTTCGTCAGCGATGGGCAAGTCGCCCCCGATCGGTTCCGCTCGGTGATCAGCCCGGTGCTTCGACATGCTGCAGGCAGGCGGGTACGGGCGTACGGCGAGATGGTGGCGCTGCTCTGGGACGCCGGGCACGTTCCCGCTGCTATCGACCTCGAAGGGCTGTGGAACGGCATCCTCAGGGAGATCCCGGTGTCTCTCCTCTGCGCGTACCGGAGTGAGTCGGTATCGGGGCCCGACGATGCCGACGCCCTGCGCGATGTGTGTGGCCTTCACTCGACGGTCGTTTCTTGCACGGGCGATCCTCACGCAACGGGCTGCTCGGCCCACCATGAGGTAGTTCGGGGATTTGCCGCCGAGCTCGACGCGCCGTACGCGGCGCGGCGCTTTGTCGTGGAGGAGCTTGAAGCGCGAGGTTGCGACGAGCGCCTGGTGTACGAGGCGGCTCTGGTGGTCACGGAGTTGGCATCCAATGCCGTCCTCCATGCCGGGTCGCCGT
>JAUTXM010000383.1 GCA_030838025.1 Acidimicrobiaceae bacterium | reverse complement strand
CGGCCCAGTGCTGGGCGGTGCCGGCTGCGGCCAGTGCCCGGGCGGTGCCGGCTGGGGCCACTGCCGGGCGGGGGTGCGCAAGGCCGCTTCGCCGGGCCGGGCCGGCTTCGGTCACGCAGCCAGCGTTCGTTCGGCTTCCGGGCCCGTATCACGGTGTTTTCATCCCGCGAGAGGCGCGAGCGCCCACGTCGGACCGAATCGATTGGCAGTTTGGCGGACTTTGGCAGTTTTACCGTCCCAAGTCCGGGAGAACTGACGAAGCCCGGAGAACTGCCAACCGCTCAGGGCGTGTCCCGGTCGACGCCCGTTCGAAACGGAGGCTTGTCCGTTTCGGGTCCGGCTGACGGTCGCTCGCCTAAGTTCGGATGGCGAAGTCGGCGGCAACCGCCGGCTTGCGCAGCTTCCAGATGAATCCGTCGTAGAGGAAGTGAAGGGCGCCGACGGTGAATAGCGCCACGTTGGCGGTGTCGCCGTGCAACCGGCTGGCCACGGCAAGCGCCCCGAACGCCGCGACCGCCATGGCCGCGACCCGACCCCACGGCGACCACGCGACCTGGCCCAACAGCGTCGAGCGGTCACGTTGGCCGCCGTAACGGGACTCAGCGGTCTTGTACACCACCACCGCGTACTCGATGGCGTGAGCTCCGACATAGGCCGTGAACCCGGCGATGGGGTCGACGGCGATGCTGGCGATCAAGATCAGCGACGCCCCTTGGTACAACCACTTGGCCGGGTTGGCTCCCTCGCCCGCCGCTACCTCTTGACGCACGATGGCCGCCGCCAGGACCAACGCCGCCGCCCCGACGGGTATCAAGAGCAGCACGGCGACGGGGCGGGCATCGGTGAGCAGCCTGACCCCGGCTCCGTTGACGCCGGCCAGGCCGACGCGCTGGACCAGGCGCAGCGTCTCGCGGCGGGACGCCACGACCAACACCGTCGACGTCATCCAGGCATAGAGGACCCAGCGGTCGAGCCATGCCGATCCGTACTTGGACCTGCGGGCGTAGATACGCGACAGGCCGTAACGCTGCTGGAGCGTGTGAATGGTGTTCCACAACGCCGCGATCGGGATGACCACCCACAGGTGGAGCGCCACGGCGATGGCGATTACGGCGATCGTGATCGGCGGGGCCCAGAGGAACAGGTTCCGGCGCTGCTGGAACTGGCGCCGGTCGCCGTATACCAGGGCAAAGGTCAGGGGTTGGTGGAGGAAGCTGACGAACAGCGCCGCCGCCACAATCCATCGCACCCGCGCGTCCGCGTGAGACCCGGAGCCGATGGCCAGTTGGTGGCCGATCACGAACAGCGGCACCCAACACAGCGAGATCAGCAGGTCGGTGCGGGCCCGGTAGATCCACACCAGGCGGTGCCGCCGGGCGGTTCCGGCGTCGCTCGTAGGTAGCGCCCCCATCGGCGTCAAGACTAGGCCCAGAGCCCGCTCAAGAACTGGTCTACCAGCGCCATTCCGCCCCCCGACGCGGCAGTTGCTCCCGAGGCGGGGTCGTCATGGGGAATCGGTGCACCGGCCTGCTCGATGTCCATCAGCGCCTGCACCTCATCGGTGAGGAACCGGCTCACCTGGGCGTACAGATGCCGATCCGAAAGCCGCCGGAACTGGTCCCGCGCCACGTGATAGCGCCGGGGCACGTTGATTTCGAGCACATCGCGGGCCCGGGTGACGGCGACATACATCAGCCGCCGCTCCTCCTCAATGCTCTCGATGTCGCCACAGGCCATGTCCGAGGGAAACATGCCGTCGGCAGCGTGGATCACATGGACGACATCCCATTCGCCGCCCTTGGCGGAATGAACCGTCGACAGGAGCAGCCAGTCCTCGTCGAGCAGCGGTGGGCCGGCCAGGTCGCCGGTCGCGGCAGGCGGGTCGAGCGTCAGTTCGGCCACGAACTGGCCCCGGTCGCAATACCCGGCCGCGACCCGGGCCAGCCGGTCGAGATCCGACGATCGGGCCGCGGGGGACGAGTACTTGCGCTCGATGACCGGACCCAACCAACGGCTGAGCCGCTCGACCTGGACTCCGGGCGCGGGGGTCTCGCCGCCGGGGAGGCAGTTGTCGGCACACTCGCCAAGGGCACGACGGAGGCCCGCCACCGCATTGGCCGCCGCTTCGGGCAGCCGGGGCGGGGCGGCAAGCAGGCGGGCCAGCGGGGAGGCGGCGGGGTCGTTGCCGGACCACATCAGGGCCGGGGTCGACGCGGTCGGGGCGATCGGGCCGGTCGGGATCGGGCCGGTCGGGGCGATCGGGCCGGTCGGGCCGGTCGGGCCGGTCGGGCTGGTCGGGGCGATCGGGCCGGTCGGGACCGACGGGCCGACGGCGATCGGGGCCGCCATGGTCGGGGGCGGGCCGACGGCGATCGGGCCGGTCGGGGCCGGCGGACCGACGGTGATCGGGCCGGCCAAGGTCGGGGCCGGGGCGGCCCGCGTGGTCGGGGCGACCGGCAGGCCGAGATCGGCCATAACCCGTCGGGCGGTCGTGGGGCCCACGCCCTCCAGGAGGGGGAGAATCCGGAACCACGCCACCTCGTCCCACGGGTTGTCCAGCAGCCGCAGCAGCGCCACCAGGTCCTTGACGTGGGCCGCTTCGAGGATCCGCAGCCCGCCGTACTTGACGTAGGGGATGTTGCGCCGGGTGAGCGCCAGTTCGACGAGGTCGGCGTGATGCGAGGCCCGGAACAGCACCGCTTGGCGGCGCAGCATCACCCCATCCTCCCGGTGGGCAAGTACGGAGTCGCACACCGCCTCGGCCTGGAACGCCTCGTCCTCACAGAACCGCAGCCGCGGTCGCGCCGAGCCGTCCCGTTGCGACCACAGCACCTTGGCGCCACCGGCGGGCGGCGAGGTCCCGGCGGCCATGATGGCGTTGGCGACCGCCAGGATGGGCGGGATCGAGCGGTAGTTCTCCTCCAACCGCACGACGGTGGTGCCTGGGAAGCGGTCGACGAACACCTCCATGTTGCGCGCCGTGGCCGCCCGGAAGCCGTAGATGGCCTGGGCGTCGTCGCCGACAATGGTCAGTCCGGTGCCGTCGGGGCGCAGCAGCGCCAGGATGTCGGCCTGGAGCTGGTTGGTGTCCTGGTACTCGTCGACCAGCACCTGGTCCCACAGCCCCGCCAGCAACTCCGCTCCGGCCGTCGTGGCTCCGATGCCCCGCAAGGCCAGCAGGAGGTCCTCGAAGTCCAGCATCTGGCGGGCTCGCTTGCGGGCCGTGTATCCCTCGAAGATCAGCCGGATGCCCGCCACCTCCTGGCGGCACCAGGGGAAGTCCCGCTCGACGACCGACGAGAGCGCGTCGGCGGTCGATACCACCCGGCTGTAGATGGACGCCAGCGTGTCGGGCCGGGGGAACCGCCGACCGCCCGCCCCGTGCGGCCCACCGGCGCGCCGGGCGGCTTGCTCGGCCGCTTGTTCGGCGAGCACGTCGTGGCGTACCAGTGCGAGTACCTCAGTGGCGTCGGCCTGGTCGAGAACACTGAATGCCGCGCTCAGCCCGAGTCGCCTCCCATGGAGGCGCAGCACCCGGTGAGCCACGGCGTGGAAGGTGCCGCCCCACACCTGGGCCGCGGCCGCCGGTGTGGTCAGATGACCCGCCCGGGTGAGCATCTCCTGCGCCGCCCGACGGGTGAAGGTCAGGAGGCAGATGCGGCCCGGCGGCACACCGCTGTCGATCAGGTCGGCGACCCGGCTGGCGAGGGTGCCGGTCTTGCCCGTCCCGGCCCCGGCCTGGACCAGCAAGGGTCCGCCCCGGTGGGACACGGCCGCTTGCTGTTGCCGGTTGAGTTCGAACATACGTTCGAGCTTACTTCGCCTACGCTTGGCCATTGTGCGCGCCGTGACGGTCATCCCCCTGCAGAAGGACTCGGTTGATCTGACCGAGCTGCCCGAACCCCCCGCCTCCGATGGTCCGGTGCTCGTCGAGACCCTAGCGGTGGGGGTGTGCGGTACCGACCTGGAAATCATCAACGGCGACTACGGCTGGCCCCCCCCGGGTGAGACACGCTTGGCCATTGGCCACGAGTCGCTCGGGCGGGTCATGGAAGCGCCGGACGACTCCGGGCTAAAAGCCGGGGACCTGGTCGTGGGGATCGTCCGGCGCCCCGACCCGGTGCCGTGCCCGAACTGTGCCGTCGGCGAGTGGGACATGTGCCGCAATGGCCAGTACACCGAGCGCGGCATCAAGGAGCGCCACGGCTACGCCTCCGAGCGCTACCGGATCCGACCTGAGTACGCCGTCAAGGTCGACCCGGGCCTGGGCCGCCTCGGGGTGCTGCTCGAGCCAACCACGGTGGTCGCCAAGGCATGGGATCACATCGAGCGGATTGGTCGGCGAGCCCGATGGGAACCGTCGACGGTGCTCATCACCGGCGCAGGACCGATCGGGCTGCTGGCGGCGCTGCTGGCCCGGCAGCGGGGCCTAGAAACCCACGTTCTCGATCGGGTAACCGACGGGCTGAAGCCCCAGCTGGTCGCCGATATCGGGGCGACCTACCACCACGGGACGATCGCCGAAGTCGGCATCGCCCCGGACGTCGTCATCGAATGCACCGGCGTCGCCCAGCTGGTCCTCGACGCCATGACCCACAGCACAGCCGACGGCATCGTGTGCCTCACCGGGGTGTCGAGCGGCGGCCGCACCTTCGACGTCGATGCCGGGCTGCTCAACCGGGCGATGGTGCTGCAGAACGACGTGGTGTTCGGGTCGGTCAACGCCAACCGGCGGCATTATGAAGCGGGAGCCGTTGCGCTCGCCCAGGCGGACACAAGTTGGTTGTCCCGCCTGATCACGCGGTCGGCTTCCCTCGACAACTGGCGCGACGCCTATGTCCGCCAAGCCGACGATGTCAAGACCGTCCTCGCATTTTCCCAATGAGGTTTTAAGCACCGCCTAGTTTCATCAGGCTCTCGCGTTGGCCGGCCGAGAGCCTGGCATGGCGCCGACGCGGGCTGGGTCGCTGGACTCACCCTCGAGCAGCTTGCCGACCTGCTGGGTACGTCGACCGGGGCGATCGAGGCCCTGCGGTGTCGCGGCCTCTCCAACCGGGCCTCTCTGACGCGGGAGTGGGCAACCCTTTCAGGCCGCGGGCGATAGCGGCGGCGAGATGCCCGAACCAGGCCCCGCCGCCATCTCGTCGTGCGTGTCGGGCGTGCGCAACTCGCGGCTGTTAGGTGTCGTCGAGCGCGGCGCGCAGCTCGGCCACCCGGTCGCCGATGCGTTCGGGGCTGGCGCCGTCGAGGAGGAGCCGCATAAGGGCCGACGCCACGATCACGCCGTCGGCATAGGACGCCGCTTCGGCCGCCTGTTCGGGCGTGGACACCCCGAAACCCATCAACACCGGCTTGTCGGTCGCCGCCTTGAGACGCTCGCCGAGCTGGCGGGCCGACGAAGCCACCGCCGACCGCTCACCCGTGACCCCCATCAGGTTGACGCCGTACACGAAACCGCGGGAGCGCCGGCACAGCTCCGCCAAGCGGTCGTCGGGCGTGATGGGGGCGGCCAGCAGCACCGTCTCCACCCCCGCCTCGTCCGCGGCGCGCGACCAGTCACCCAACTCCTCGAGCGGAACGTCGGGGAGGATGATGCCCGCCACTCCTGCCTCGATGAGGTTGTGGGCGAAGCGCCGGTGGCCGCCTCGAAAGACGAGGTTGTAGTAGGTCATGGCGATCAGCGGCACCCCGACGCGCACCCTGCGTAACTCCGAGAGGATGCCCGGCGGGGTGGCGCCCAGTTGCAGGGCCCGCAGCGAGGCTTCCTGGATGGTCGGCCCATCCATTACCGGGTCGGAGAAGGGGATCCCGATCTCAACGGCGTCGGCGCCGGACGACACCATGGCCTGCAGCACCTCGACCCAGTGGGAACCGAGTCCTCCGGTTACGTAGGGCACCAGGAGCTTGCGACCGCCATCCCGCGCCGCCCGCAGGCTCGCCTCGAGCGGGACCACCTCACCCGCAGCCTCCCGAGCAGCCACCTCACCCCCAGCCGCACCGGCACCCGGCCGCACGACACCGGCGACGCCCGCGACACCGGCGACAGCCGCGACACCCGCGACGCCCGCTAGACCCACCGCGACCGGGACCTCGCTCATCCCAACAGCCCCATGACCTGCTCGGCATCCTTGTCACCCCGACCCGACATGGTGACGAGGACCGTCGAGCCATTGGGGATCTCCCCGCTGGCCGACGCCCGCAGCACCCAGGCAATGGCGTGTGCCGGCTCGAGGGCGGGAATGATGCCCTCCGTCTCGGCCAGCACCTGCAGCGCCACCAGCACCTCGCCATCGCTCGCCGGCACATAGCTCGCTCGCCCGGCCGCGGCCAGATACGAGTGCTCCGGTCCCACCCCGGGGTAGTCGAGACCCGCGGAAATGGAGCGGGCCTCGCTGACCTGTCCGTACTCGTCCTGCAACAGGTACGACTTCATCCCGTGCACCACACCGGGAACACCCCGGCCGATGGCCGCACCCCCCGCCGCCTCCACCCCGACCAACGCCGCACGCGTGTCCACGAACCCGGCGAAGGTCCCGGCGGCGTTGGAACCACCCCCCACGCAGGCCACGACATAGTCCGGATCGGCGCCGTCGAGCAGCAACCGGCACTGCGCTCGGGCCTCCTCCCCGACCACCCGCTGGAACTCCCGCACCATCCACGGGTACGGATGGGGGCCCATCACCGAGCCGAGGCAGTAATGGGTGTCCTCCACCGACGCCACCCAGTCCCGAAGCGCTTCGTTGACGGCGTCCTTCAGCGTGCGACTACCCGAGCGCACCGGCCGGACCTCGGCGCCCAGCAGGCGCATGCGGAAGACGTTGAGTTCCTGGCGCTCGGTGTCCACCTCGCCCATGTACACGACACAGTCCAACCCGAACAGGGCTGCGGCGGTGGCGGTGGCCACGCCGTGCTGGCCGGCTCCCGTTTCGGCGATGATCCGCCCCTTGCCCATGCCGACGGTCAAGAGTCCCTGCCCGAGCACGTTGTTGATCTTGTGCGATCCGGTGTGGGTGAGGTCCTCCCGCTTGAGGAGTACGCGGACGCCGAGGCGCTCCGATAGACGCAAGCATTCGGTGACCGGCGTCGGGCGCCCCGCATAGTCGCGTAGCAAGGCGTCCAACCGGCTGTGGAAGGCCGGGTCGGCCCACGCGGCCCGAAACGCCGCCTCCAGTTGGTTGCACGCCGGCATCAGCGATTCGGGGAGGTACCGACCACCGAACTCGCCGAAGCGCCCATCGGCGGACGGCTCGCCCATCCCCACGCCAGCCGCGCCAGCCGCTCCAGCCCCGCCCCCCACGCCGGCCACGCCAGCCGCCCCAGCCACGCCAGCCGCTCCAGCCGCTCCAGCCGCTCCAGTCCCTCCCCCAGCGCCAGCGGCCGTGGAGGCACTCAACGGTCCTCCTCCTGCCAGTCGTAGGGCCGGTCGTCCTCGTCGCCTTCGTAGGGCCCCACCGCGGCCGCCCGAGCGGCGGCGACGAACGCCCGAAGCTTGATCGGGTCCTTGTGCCCCGGCTCCTTCTCGACGCCGCTGACGGCGTCCACGCCCCATGGCTGTACCGCCGCGACCGCCGCCCCGACGTTCTCCGGCGTCAGGCCGCCGGCCACGATGAGCCGGGTGCCCGTCGGCGCCTCCCCCGCCAGCTTCCAGTCGAATATCTCGCCCGAACCAGGCGTCGGGTTGTCGAGCAGCACCGCGTCCACGCCGTACTCCGCGGCCCGGGTGACGGCCGGGTCCCCGGCCGCGAACGCTTGGATCACCCAGCGCAGCCGGCCCCGGACCCAGCGGGCCTGCTCGGGCTGCTCGCGACCGTGCAGCTGCGCCGCCTTCAGCCCTGCGAAGGTGCAGATGTCGACCACCCGCTCAGGCAGTTCGTTGCGGAACACGCCGACCGTGAGGATCTCTGGCGGCAGCCGCTTCACGATGTCCTGAGCCAGGCCGGGGGCGATCTGCCGGGTTGACGGAGCAAAGATGAACCCCACGGCATCGGCGCCCATGGCCACGGCCAGGAGTGCGTCCTCCTCGCTCGTCGTGCCGCAGATTTTGACGAACATCACGGCCCCCGCAGCGCCGCGACGGCCCGCGCCGGGTCGCCCGAGCGAACCAGGGCCTCCCCCACCAACACGGCGTGATAGCCCGCCTCCGCCAGCCGCCGGGCATCGGCGGGTCCCCCGATCCCCGATTCCGCCACCCGGACCACCCCGCCAGGGATGGACGCTGCGACCCGCTCGGCGCGCCCGGTGTCCACCTCGAAGGTGACGAGGTTCCGCTGGTTGACGCCGATGAGCGTCGCCCCGGCGGCCAGTGCAACGTCGACCTCCGCCTCGTCGTGGACCTCGACCAGGGCGTCGAGCCCCAGGTGGGAGGCCAGAGCCGTCAGCTCCTTGAGCAGAGGTGGGGAAAGGGCGACCGCGATGAGCAGGACCGCGTCGGCGCCCATCAAGCGGGCATCGCAGACATCAGCCGGCCCAACCGTGAAATCCTTCCGCAACGCCGGCAAGTCGGTCGCTGCTCGAGCCGAAATCAGGTCATCGGGCGAACCGCCGAAGAACTCCCGATCGGTCAGGATCGACAAGCAGGCGGCGCCTCCCTCCTGATACGCCTTGGCCTGCATGTCCGGTACCAGCTCGACGGCCAGGTCGCCTTTGGAGGGCGACCGGCGTTTGATCTCGGCAATCACCGCCACCCGCCCCTCGGAGCCGCCGCCGACGGCCAGGTCGGCTTCGATCGACATCTTGAAACCTCGACGGCCCGGTCCACCCGCGGCCTCGGCCTGGTGCACGAGTACGTCGATCGGTCGGGGGTCCGATGCCGCCGCGGCCCGATGAGCGGCCAGGATGCGGTCCAGGTAGGTGGCCACGGTGGTGTTGCAGCCTAGTGAGCCCGGCGGACGGCGCCCGTTGGCCGAGGCGCCCATCGGGCAAATTGGGGGGATGAGTGGTTCCGATCTCCCGCCATCGCCCAGCAACGAGGAACCCGGCCCAACGCCACCACCGCCGGCCGCGCCCAACCCGGTTTCCCGGGCGCTGGGCGAGGTGCGGGGTCGTCTTGGCCACCTCGAAGAGCTCGGCAGCGCCGAAGTGGAGCATGCCGAGGACCGCCTGAAACCTGTCTGGCAGCAAGCCACTGAGGGCGAGCACCGTCTCCCCGTGGCGGCCGCGGTCGCGGTCGCCATCGCCCTGCAGCTCGCCCTGCCCAATCGCCTCAGCATGCACCCCGTCCTGCTTTTGCCCGTGCTCGAGAGTGCACTCCTGGTCGGACTCATCGCCGCCAATCCGAAGCGAATCAACCGAGAATCCAAGGCCCTTCGAAGTGCCAGTTTGGCGCTCATCGCGATTATTTCGTTCGACAATATCTGGTCGGCCGGACACCTGATCCGGCGCCTTATCGACAACCAGATGGGGTCGACCGCGGGACCGTTGCTTGCCAGCGGCGCGTCCATTTACATCACCAACGTCATCGTGTTCGGACTCTGGTATTGGGAACTGGACCGGGGTGGCCCGGTTGGGCGGCTCATGGGCCGTAACCCCTACCCCGACTTTCTGTTCTCACAGATGACCAACGAAAACCTGGCGCCTCCGGACTGGCGGCCCACATTCGTCGATTACCTGTACACGTCGTTCACTAATGCCATGGCCTTCAGCCCAACCGACGTCTTACCGCTGACTCGATGGGCCAAGACGCTGATGGCCATCCAAGCCGGCGTGGCGCTGGGAACGGTGGCCTTGGTCGTGGCGCGGGCCGTCAACATCCTCAAGTAGGACGTGGTCTTACCACCATCGACCTATTGTCTGTCCGACCTCGATTGGCCGACATTGGCTGCATGGAAACCAATCTGAGGAGAAAGCGATGAAGAAGCGAATTGTGTGCCTTGCCTTGGGCGTGCTGGCGATTCCCACGCTCGGGGGCGTGGCCTACGCTGCCGCTCATTCGGTCAGCGACCGGCCCGCGCCGCAGGTGATCATTCCCGCCAGCTCGAACTCGTCGGTCGGCGGCGGCGGCGCCGACGACCCCGCCACCCATGACCTGGCCGATGACCACGGGGGCACCGCAGTTCCCGGCGCCACCAGCACCACCGTGG